>DXJA01000304.1 GCA_019056875.1 Candidatus Jordarchaeum madagascarense | reverse complement strand
TACACTCCTCCACTTAGTTTATAAAATAAACTATTATTATATTTTGTGGTTAAAATCTAAACAATTCAATTTTATTGAGACTTGAATGGTAGATATGTTTCTAGTCGCCACATCCTCATTGCTACAGGGTTGATAAGTGTTTTATCAAAAAGTTTAAATATCACAGAAATTATGTGCACTTGCACAATAATAAATTTTGTGCATATGAACAAAACTCTTTAGTTTAAATCACAAAGATGGAGATGATTTTCATGGGATATAGGGGTCGAAGAAGAAACCTGGCTTGGTGGCGTAATAAACCATCCAGAAGTACAAACGCTACATCTACGGGAAACCCTACAAGGTTTAGAAATGTTCAAGGTACTTCAATAGCTACGGTTCCAAGTAGTTACAGATATATTGGATACTGCAGATGTGGTTATGGGCCCAACGCCTATTATCAGGCTCCAGACGGAAGCTATGTTCCTGCTTACCAAATGTTTAGTAGAGGCATGCCACAATCCCAAAAAAATTACCCAAGTGTCCCAGTTAGCACCGCGGATCAAGAAAAGATTCTAAAAGAGAGGTTAGAACATCTCCAAGAAGAAATAGCGGATGTCACAAACCAACTTGAAGATTTAGAGGGGAAGAAGAAACGTTTTCCCTTAAAATGGCGACAAAAATGAAGATAAAGTAATTTAGAACAATTAAAATTAGGAGGACATATTATGGTTAAAATTGCTGTTAGTTCTCAAACTCCACATGGATTAGAAGCCATAACCGATATGCGTTTTGGCAGATGCCCTTTCTATACTATTGTTGAGGTAGATGGAAAGAATATCAAAAACGTAAAATCTGTAGAAAATCCCTCTATAAACGCCTTTGGCGGAGCAGGCATTCAAGCCGCACAATTCATGGCAAATCAGGGAGTAAAGGTAGTAATCGCTGGAAACTACGGACCCAACGCATTTAGCGCCCTAGGCAATCTAGGAATAGAAATTTACACAGGACCCACAGGAGTAACAGTGAAGGAAGCCGTTGAACAATACCTTTCCGGAAATCTAACCCGGATCGCCGGAGCTACAGGCCCATCCCACATGGGCATGGGGCAAGGCATGGGCATGGGACGAGGCATGGGCATGGGACGAGGCATGGGCATGGGACGAGGCATGGGCATGGGACGAGGCATGGGCATGGGACGAGGCGTTGGGGTATCTGTTTCTCCAGTTGCTGAAGGTGCCAGATATTGTCCCTATTGTGGCGCTCAGACAGCTCCGGATGCCCGTTTCTGTTCACAGTGTGGTAAGCCTTTGGAATAGGTTCAAAGTATCTTGGGGAGATAATAAGTGACTGAGGCTAAGGTGTCTATATCTGCTTCTCATAAGGAAAGGTTTCCTTCATCTTTTAGTGTGACTGGTGGTAAAGGGGGTACTGGGAAGTCTACAGTTGCTATTAACCTCGCTGTTTCTTTCATGTTGGATGGCAAGAAGGTATTGCTCGTAGACGCTGATGTGGATTCGCCAAATATTGCGGTGCTTCTAAATGTGGAAAAACGGAGCCAGAGAAGAGTTACTGGTTTTCTTCCAGAGTTTGACGCTGACAAGTGCACTCGGTGTGGTACATGTGTTGAGTCGTGTCGCGCCCATGCTCTCATATTGCCCGAGGATAGGCCTCCCATGCTGTTTCCTGAGATTTGCACGGGATGCGAGATATGTAGGTATGTGTGTCCTAGTGATGCTGTGAAGGAGAAATCGAAAACGGTGGGTTATATCTATGATGCTCGCTATGAGAATATTGATATCTTGATAGGAGAGTTGGAATTAAACCAGATAGAAGCGGCGCTTATGATTCAAAAGTTAAGAGAAGAAGTGGAAGAAAGACTCGGGAACCAAAGTTATGACGTTCTAATAATAGACACTGCTCCCGGGGCTCACTGCGGTGTTATGAGGGCTTTGGAATTCTCAGACATTGCTATTCCGGTGACCGAGCCTACTCCTCTAGGAGCACATGATTTGGATTTGATTTTGGAGTTAACCAATATTCTGAATATTAAACCTTTTGTAGTTCTAAACCGCTCAGGAATAGGGGACGATGAGATAATTAAGAAAGTTTGTGAGAAGCACTCAGCGGAGCTTATTTCTAATATTCCTTTTGATATGGGACTGTTTGAATGCTACGCTAAGAGTATACCGGTTGTAACCGGCAAGCCGGATTCTCCTAGCGCTAAGGCTTTCAAAGAACTCTACGGAAAGATTCGGGATCTGGTGTTGTGAAATGATTGAGATAGTCATTGTTTCTGGTAAGGGAGGAACTGGCAAAACCACCGTAACTTCGTCATTAGCTTTGCTCGCTAACAAAAATGGTTTTAAAGCGGTTGCTGCAGACACTGACGTGGATGCTCCTAATCTAGCACTACTTTTAAATGGTGAAGTGGTAAGCAAGAAAACTATTCAGGTGTCTGAGAAGGCGTCTATTGACCGCGAAAAGTGCAATGACTGTGGAAAGTGTATGGAAGTTTGCAAATTTGACGCCATTAGAAAAAGTGATGAAGGCTACGCGGTTAGTAGACTCTACTGTGAAGGATGTGGGCTGTGCCAAATTGTTTGTCCTGTTGATGCCATAGATATCAAACCCGTGGATAATGGAGAGATCACCATCCTCAAAACCAGTTCCGGTTTTCCAATGGTAATGGGTCATTTGATGATTGGGGAAAGTGGCTCGGGTAAAGTGGTGGCAGAGGTTAAGGAGGAAGCGAGGAAGCTGGCAAGAGAAGTGAACGCGGATCTCTTAATTATTGACGGGCCGCCTGGTTCTGGCTGTGCGGCTATAGCGAGCATTAGTGGAGCCAACTTTGTGGTTACGGTGACCGAGCCTACCATGGCTGCTAAGCATGATGTGGGTAGAATGATTTCAATTGTCAAACATTTTGGAATTCCGTTCGGCGTGATTATAAACAAGTTTGACATATTTCCAGAAATGACCTCCGAACTTCGCAGCTATGCTAAAGAAGTGGGGGGTATAATGTTGGGTGAGATTCCGGCGGATGAGAATGTTGTTCGGGCGGTTGTTAACAATAGTTCCATAGTAGAATATGATCCTTCCAGTCCCGCTGCAAAGGCTCTTGGACGCATATTCGATAATCTGGTTGAAACTTTGAATAGTGGAGGATAGCTGTTGACAGAAAGGTTAGCCAAAGAAAATGTTATGAAGGCATACAAAAGAGTTTCCATTATTACTCTGATAGCCCTAGCAGTCGTCACCATCACAGAATTTGTGATAGGGCGCCTTACGGGCACCATAGGTATCGTAGCGGATTCGTATAATAACTTGTCTGATGTCTTATCCATAATCATTGTTTTTGTGGGCTTAATGATATCGGAAAAGCCGCCGGATTTCAATCATCCTTATGGTCATTACAAAGCGGAAAACATTGCCAGCTTATTTGTTGGTTTTCTAATTATCTTAGCTGGTGCTGATGCGGTGTGGGAATCATTTCACAAATTGTTAAATCCTTCACCCGCTGAGGTAAATATTTTATCCTTAGGCACGATTCTGTTTGCGGTTACGGTTTCTAAGGGTATTGCGATTTACCATAAGAGAGTTGGCGAGAGAACTGGCAGCCCCTCTCTGGTGGCAGAAGCTAAACACTTCAATGCGGATGTCTATTTATCATTAGCGCCCTTAGCGGGACTTGTATCCGTTTATGCTGCCTCCCTAATTGTGGATCCAACATCAGACACGCTCAGCTTTTTAGCCCTGGTGCAAAACGCTAACTTTTATCAGCACCTGCTAATTCAGATAGGAACCTATAACATGTACTATGGTTATATGCTGGTCGACCCGCTGGTGGGTATAGGAATATCGTTAATGGTTTTCTGGGTAGGATTTAACGTTTCGAAAAACGCAATTAACGTTCTAGTGGAAAAGGTTCAGTATCCGGAAATGATTGAAGAAATCAAAAAGGTTGTAGAACAGCGTCCCAAAGTAGAACGTGTAGCCCAAATTAAGGCTAGGAGTGCTGGAAGATACGTGTTGATAGACTTGATTTTAGAACTGAAGCCAGAAATGAAGCTCACAGAAAGTCATTATATCATAGAAGAGGTTCGAAACATTATCAGGAGCGAGTTTCCAAGAGTGGGTTACATTCTAATAGAAACCAGACCCACAGAAAGGAAAGAAGTAGTAGTTATAGCCTTTCCCACAGATGAGAATAATGGTATTGAAAGCCGAGTTAGCCCCCATTTTGGTAAATGTGAAAACTTTGTTCTGGTAAAGTTAAAAGATAACAAAGTGGTTGGTGTGGAAACAGTTGGTAATCCTGCAAGCGATAAGGAACACGGTAAGGGTCCTGAATCAGCGGAATTCTTGTATAAAAAGGGAATAACAGCACTAGTGTCCAAGAATTTGGGAAAACCGGCTTTTTACACTCTTAGAAACCTAGGCGTTTTCATATACGAAAGTGAGGAACGACCAGTGAAGGAACTCGTTGACGACTATTTGAATCAAAAATTAAGGATATTGGGTAAACCCACTAGCGCTGGACACCCTGAAGATTAAGAAAAAATGATTGTAACAAAAAAGTTTAAGAGGTGAAATTTATGGTGAGACTCGTGTTTCCTATAACGGAATTCGATGGTGAATATTCGATAATCGCAGACCATTTTGGGAGAGCACCCCTCTATGCGGTTGTGGAGGTTTCCCAAGATGGGAAGATTGGATCAGTAGAAGCAAGGGAGAATACTAGTGAACACATGGGTGGAATGGGGCTTCCCCCAGAATTAATTGCAGAATTCAAGCCGAACTGCATGATAGTTAAGGGCATGGGCCCCAGAGCTATCAATATGTTTCAAACTAAGGGAATAACAGTGCTTATGTGTGATGCACTGTCAATAATAGAAGCAGTTCAATTATTCGTAAAAGGAAAGCTTGGCAATGTCGAACCCTGTGAACAACACGGATTTGAACATAAACATGAACATGGACATGAACACCAATGTTAACGTGAAAAAACCAAAAAATATAGTTAAAATTTTAATATAAAAGTCAAAAAATTATTAAAATATACAAGTTGTAAGAGGTAAATAAAATGGAAAATAAAAAAGAAAGAAAAGTGGATCCTCAGGCTGCTCGTATGCAAGCCATCTTAGACGAGGAGAAAAAAGTTCATGAAAGAATGTCTAAAGTGAAACATAAAATAATGGTTATGTCAGGAAAAGGTGGTGTAGGAAAGAGCACAGTGGCAGCTAACTTGGCGGTTGCAATGTCCAAGTTGGGAAACAGAGTGGGAATTTTGGACTCAGACATACACGGGCCATCGATACCAAAGATAATGGGAGTAGAAGGACTTCGACCAAGCGCTGGACCAACTGGTATTTACCCCATCTTATCTGGATATGGAATAAGGGTTATTTCGATGGATTTCTTTCTGGAAAGCTCCGAAGATCCAGTGATTTGGCGTGGCCCCTTAAAGATGAGTGCTATTCGACAGTTCTTATCAGATGTGGATTGGGGTGAGCTGGATTACCTGTTTATTGATCTTCCCCCCGGAACTGGCGATGAGCCTCTGAGTGTAATGCAGCTTCTTCCCGAGATGGACGGTACAGTAATAATAACGGCCCCTTCGGATTTATCCCAAAGTGTGGTGAGAAAAGCCGTTAACATGAGCCTGAAAATGAACATTCCGGTCATAGGAATAGTTGAAAACATGAGCGGTTTTGTATGCCCTAAGTGTGGGGAAAAATACGACCTACTAGGATCGGGTGGAGGAAAAAAGATGGCGGAGGGAATGAACGTCGATTTTCTCGGCCAAATTCCCATCGACCCCAAAATATGCGAATACTCAGACAAGGGCATATCGTTCATCATTGAAAATCCTGATAGTGAGTCCTCAAAAATCTTTATGGAGATAGCTCGAAAAATTAAGAATATTGTGGAGAACAAAAAGAATAAGAAAGAGTGAGTTTAGACTTGCCGTGTATGAGAGGTAACTGGAGAAGGGGCAGGTGTGGACGCCCAAAAATACCTAGAAGCATAAGTAATCCCCCCTCAGTTAGTCAACTCTCTCCCACATTTTTATCCAAGGGGGGAGCAGGCTTGGAACCAATAAAAATGTTCTACGATGAATACGAAGTTCTAAGACTTATTGATTACATGGGATTAGATCAGGAGGAAGCGGGAAATAGAATGGGAATATCCCGGGGAACTGTATGGCGACTACTTCAGAGTGCGCGTAAAAAACTGGTCAGTACTATTGTTGAGGGGAGAGAACTCCAACTGGTGGAGAGTGAACAGATAGAAATAGAGACTTAGTTTAACTCCAGAAAACTGCTAGAAAAATTGCTCTGCTTTTTTTTGGGAATTTATCACTATTGGGCGGAATGTGAAAGAGATGCTCGATGAAGTAGAATCGGTGAAAATCATAACCATAGTTGATAATAATACTCTAAGCGGAGAATTGCAGTCCACTTGGGGGCTTTCATTTTTTGTTTCAGTTACTGGTAAGGATAAGCTTTTCAATATTCTGATGGACACTAGTGGTTCGGTTCCGGTTTTTTTCCATAATATCGATAAGCTGGCGATAAAACCTCAGAACATTGATGCTATTTTCATATCACACAGACACGGAGACCACTGTGGAGCCTTACCTCAGGTACTGCAGACCATTCCCAAGCCGGTAATGGTTTATGTCCCCTCTTTCCGATTTTTTGATACAGATTACCTGCAAAAACTGGGGGGAATAGAGGTAGTAACAGACAGAGCTACAATGCTATTTCCAGGGGTTATGTCTACTGGGGATGTAGGAGGAGGATTAAGCGAGCACTCTCTGATAGTGAACGTGAAGGATAAAGGATTGATTATAATTACTGGCTGCTCTCATCCAGGAGTAGTAAATATAATTAAGAAATCTTGTGAAGTGAGTGAAGTTTCAAGAGTGTATGGAGTTATGGGGGGATTTCATATTTCAGGCAGTGAAGCAAAACCAGTAGCAAAATACCTGAGAGAAATTGGAGTTGAAATGGTTTCCCCGGCTCATTGCACCGGGGCGGATGCCAAAGAAATAATTAAACAAACACTAGGAAAAAAATACATTGCCAATGGATCAGGGCTAGTAATTACAATTTAACTGAATTAAACGAGGAAAATTCCGAGCAAAAAGAGATTTAAAAATTTTAAAAGATTTTATCTGTATGAGATTGACAATTAAACCCGTTCTGCCGTTTGATTTTGAATTGAGTGCTAGCATTTTTTCTGAAGGCGATAAACAGATACGTAGGCATGAAAACGGTAAGTTTTATCAGCTTATAAGAATTAACAACAAGCTAGTACTAATATCAGCAAAATCTTCTGGATCTAGAGATGAAATAAAAATATTAGTGGATTTAGAATCAAACGAGGAAATTTCTAATAAGGACCGGAAAAAAACTAGAGAAGTTATCTACACCATCTTTAATTTGAAATTGGATCTTAAAACGTTTTACCTAAATATAAAAAATGATGAGACTATGTTAAAGTTGACACAAAAACTCAGAGGTCTTAAAAGCCCTACAACTCCAACGGTTTTTGAGGCATTGGTTGACTCGATAATTGAACAGCAAATTTCACTAAAAGTGGCACACAGCCTACAAAGAAATTTAATCAAAACTTTTGGCGACATTCTAAAAATAGATGATAAAGTGTACTATGCCTTTCCCACATCAGAAAAAATGGCTTCTGCAACAATAGAACAGATCCGTGAATGTGGTTTGAGTTATAAAAAAGCAGAGTACATCAGGGATATTTCAAAAATGATTACAGACGGGATATTAGATTTAGAGAAATTCAAAGGTTATGATGATATAGATGAAATTATTGATGAACTCAGAAAAATAAGGGGAATTGGGGTTTGGACTGCGGAGCTTACTATGCTTAGAGGAATGCAAAAATTTGATGCAATACCTGCAGATGATTTAGGTTTAAGGAGAGTCATTTCGCATTATTATTGCAACGATAGGAAGATATCTGGTGAACAGGTGCGCAGAATTGCTCAGAATTGGGGAAAATGGAAAGGTTTAGCAGCCTTTTATTTGATTATAGCGGAAAGATTGAAGGTATAGAAATATGAACGTTTTAGCTGTTTATTATCCCTCTCACCAGTTCATTATCTTAGGACTTTTTTTTCCTACTTGGTAGCTTGCGCATATAGAATTTGTGGTTTTCAAACTCAAGTTCAATGAGCTTGCCCTTTTTAATTAGGTCATATACCACGCCCCAATCACTATTTGCCTTTTTTAAAAAATTTTCAAGGGCATCTTCGCGCATTGGATGAACTGAGGTAATGCTCATCAAATCCTCCACAAAATTACCGGTGAAGGCGAAACTATCTCCTTCATAGCCGATCAGGTATTCAACTCTATCTTCCCCTAGCTTTTCCCTAAATTTTTGATAGGCCAAATTAATAACATGCTCGCTTGCTGGTTTTACCCAATTCTCCGCCGGAGGCCTTGTGGGTACAGCGACGTAAGCTTTTACTGGTTTAAGATTTACCAAAAATTCTGCAACCCGATTAATTTCTTCTTCATCATCATTAACACCATGAATAAGCATCGTTTCGGTAATGAGATCACCCTCAAACTCATGAGCAAACTGTACCATACCATCCAAAATATGATTATAGTTAAGTGAGATGTGTGGTCTATCCACTATACGCCAAATATCCTCACTAAGGGCATCTATCTTAAGAGAGACTAAGTCCGCCATATATAGGTCCCTTCTAACATCAGCTCGATCTATAAGTGAGCCATTAGTTATAACGGCAATCTTTATACCAAGCTCTCTTAGCAAAGAGATTTCCTCACCCAAGGCTATATCTAAAGTGGGCTCCCCGTCGGGAACAAAAGTTAAATAATCAGTTTTCTCCCCTCTTTTTTCAGCTTCCTCAACAAGCTCCTGCACCTCTTTAAAAATTCGTTCTGATTTGTAGAAGCTCCGTCGTTCAATCTGCTCTTTTATAGTACTACCCAACTGGCAGTAAATGCAGGAGTAAGTACAAATTTTTGCAGGAATATTATTAATACCAAGACTACGCCCCAAACGCCTTGAGGGTACTGGTCCGAAAGCTATAATAAATTTTGCCTCCTTTTAAAAGTAAATAACATCACTAACTAACATTCTCAAAACAGATATAATTATTTTTCACTCTCATAATTTATGAGAGATCATACAAAATTATCTTGGAAAAGTGATAATCAAAAGATGCTAATAATTATAATTTGGTTTAATCTATTTTTAATGCTTTAAAAGCTCTCTTTCATTTTTTTCTAGTAGTTCGTCTGCAAATTGTTTTATGCTTGTCCTTTTTAGCTCTTTTACTGTGTCGAAAATCGGTGTAATCGCTTATTATTGTTAGATTTTTGCTCAGCACTGCGGTAGCGAGTATTGCGTCGCTCGGTTTTAACTCATATTTTTTTGCGAGCTTCTATACTTGAATTAGGACATTTTAGTTAACGTCTATGTATTTTAGTTTTGGGAATTGTAGGAGCATAATTCTATAATTCTTGGAGGAAACTCCAAAAGTTTTAAAACTATAAAATTACGGTATTTTACTATAATATATTGTGATAGATTGTAATATTACGGTGTTCAAAGTGTGTGTTGAAAACCATTCAGATAATAGAGTGAGTAAGTTGCAAAATCTGATGAGGGTGCTTCACTGTCCAACACGTTGGTTAATAATCGATTTTATAGGTGAAGGAGCTAAGAGTACCAAGGAAATATATGAACATCTAATTGAGAATAATGAGAAATTAACACCCTCTGGACTGTATTATCATTTATCCGAATTAAAGAATGGGAAAATTATCGAAGTTGCCGAATATAAAGAAGAGGGTGGTGGGGCACCAGAAAAAGTTTGGAGATTAAAAAAGAAGAAAATAGTAATCGATTTACTAAAATCCGAAGGAGATGAGTAAAGTGTGCGGAATTGATACAGGTAAGTTTCATGCTAATTTAGGTGTGTGTGGGTGCCAGAGTCCTTATTTGAAAGCAGAATTTCAAGAAAGCTTAGCAGACACCTTGACAAAAAGGGAAAGAATAGAAATTCTAACGGATTATCGAAGAATCTTGGAAAAAGAGCTTGAAAGTGTGAATGAAGAAATAAAAAACCTTGAGGAAGAGTAGAGTAGGGGGATGAACGGCATTTCGAGAAGTGTCATAGAGGTAGACAACCTCACTAAATGTTATGGTGAACTGAGAGCTGTTGACCATATAAGCTTCGAAGTGGAGGAAGGGAAAATCTTTGGCTTTCTTGGACCAAACGGTGCAGGTAAAACAACCACTGTTAGAATGCTTACTGGAGTAATTAAACCGGATGAGGGGACAGCCCAAATAATGGGATACGATGTTCTGAAGGAACCCATAAAGGCCAAAGAGGTTATGGGAATAGTTCCCGAAACATCAAACGCATACGTAGATCTCTCCGCCTGGAGCAATCTTATGCTTATAGGAGAACTTTATGGGGTTCCCAAAAAAGAAAGAGAGTACCAAGCAGAGAAACTACTCCGTAAATTCGGTCTTCACGAAAGAAAGAATGATAAAGTAAAGAGCTTCTCTCGGGGAATGAAACAAAGACTAATAATCTGCATGGCACTAATAAACAGTCCCCAGCTACTATTTCTGGATGAACCTACAATTGCACTCGACGTTCAAAGCGCTAGACTCATCCGAGATATGCTACTAGAACTCAACAAAAACGGCGTCACCATTTTTTTAACCACTCATAACATGGAGGAGGCAAATCTACTATGCGACGAAGTAGCAATCATTAACCATGGTAAAATCGCGGCTATTGACCGCCCTGAAAAGCTGAGAACCAGAATTGGAAGATTGAACGCAGTGGAGGTTAGCTTTACTTCCCCCCCTAATCTGGAGAGGTTAGCGGAAATACCCTTAGTAATAGAGGTTAAAAAGTTGGGGGACAAGGTTAGGCTGTACACAAGCAATCCCGGCGAAGTGATACCACACATAGTGGATTACACTAAAGAAAACGATTCACAAATAGCAACCCTTCAAACCCTAGCTCCAACCCTAGAGGACATATTTGTAATGCTCACAGAGGAGAAAGAAGTGAATTGATATGATACTCAGTAAAGAATATATTGCACAAATTAGACGCGCCTTTGTACTTGCTAAGAAGGATATCCGCATATACTATTTTAAGGGTCCAGTAATCATTTTTGGAGTGTTGATTCCCCTATTTTTATTCTTTGCATTCTCTATTGGAAGAAATATTCCTATAAATTCACTGGTCTCGGGATTATTGGCAATGACTCTGTTCTTCACTGCAACGGCAGTTAGCCCAGTAATAATACCATGGGAGACCACCATGAGAACCCTTGAAAGGTTAGTGTCCACCCCAATCTCGCTATCAACAATCATACTAGGGAACATAATCGCCTCATTCATCTTTGGAGTCATCATATCCGCCGTGCCAATTATAGTAGGAGTTATTATGGGAGCAACCATAGAAAATCTACTAATCTTAATAGTGGGTATAATAATCGCAGCACTATGCTTCTCCACCATTGGATTACTACTCTCAACACCACCCTCATCTATGCCATCCACCATAATGATGCTCGCATCATTACTGAAATTCCCCCTGATATTTGTCAGTGGAATCTTCATACCGGTAGAACAAATGCCCGGATGGGGACAGGCACTAGCAGTATTCTCGCCACTCACCTACTTTACAGATCTGGCAAGACACGCTACCCAAGGAATAGGCTATTTCCCAGTATTTGTGGACATAGGAGTACTCATAGCATTCACTGCAGTCTTCCTCTTTGCAGCAATAAAGCTCCATAAACGAAACCTGTCAAAGAGGTTATAGACTTTGCTTAGATCTCGAAGTCTTTTAACCTCTTAGCTGTTTCTTATCTTAACAATGTTTAAAGTGCCATCCAAAACGGAGCATAGGTAATAGTTAAAAAAATAATCCAAAAAGGATAAAGATTAAGATAAAAATGAAAAAATTACAGGTTAGAACTAAACAGAAACCTTCATGGTTTATTATCTAAAAAGAAGAGAGGGAGTTGGTTCTCTGTTTTTCATCTAGTTATTTCCTTGGGTACAGGAGTTATTTCTTTTTTAAACAATTTCTTTTTGAGCCAGTAGGAAACGTTTACCATATTTATGAGCACTGGAACCTCTAGTAGGGGTCCTATAACCGCTGCGAATGCCTGACCTGAGGCTATGCCAAAGACTCCTATAGTTACCGCTATTGCCAACTCGAAGTTGTTGCTCGCAGCCGTGAAGGATATGGTTGCTGTTTCTTCATAGCTGAATCCGAGACGCCAAGACATCACATAAGATATTAAAAACATCAAAACGAAGTATAGAAGCAAAGGTATGGCGATTCTCAGGACATCGGAGGGGAGCGAAAGTATTTTTCCGCCTTGCAGTGAAAACATCACTACCACCGTGAAAAGTAGACCTATCAGCGCCGTTGGAGCCAGCCTTTTAACGAAGTAGCCATCGTACCACTCTATTCCTCTCCTCTTAACCAGAGTGTATCTGGTTATCATACCCGCAAATAGAGGTATGCCCAAGTAGATTAGAACACCCTTAGCTATATCAATAATTGATACGTTTACCACTGCACCTCCCGTTAGGCTCAATATCCAAGAGGGGACTCCTAAAATTCCCAAGACCCAGCCGGATTCTGCAAGCCATGTCGGTGTCCCAGTGAGCAATGAGGGCAGAAGAGTGATGTATAGGTAAGCTAATATGGAGTACATTATCATCTGGAAAACGGAGTTTAGAGCGACCAGAACCGCACAGAGCTCACTGTCTCCTCTTGCCAGCTGGTTCCACACAAGTACCATGGCTATGCAACGAGCGAGCCCAACAATTACAAGTCCTATGCGGTATTCGGGCAGATCGGGTAGGAAAATCCATGCTAGTATAAACATTAGTGCTGGACCGATTATCCAGTTTTGAACAAGGGAGACCCCGAAAGCTTTCTTGGCTCCTAGGAGCCTTGAGAGTTCTTCGTATTTTACTCGGGCGAGGGGTGGGTACATCATCCATATGAGTCCTATGGCGATGGGCAGTGAAACGGTGTCTAGACTCAGTTCATTAAGAAATCCAGAGATTTCAGGAAACATGGCTCCTAATAAAACACCTATGGCCATTGCTAGAAAAATCCACAGAGTTAAAAATCTGTCTAAAAGTGAGAGCTTTTCCATGCTTTGCCCTGTCATATATTTACCTCACAGTTTAGAAGATTTACTCCCGATTTGACCTTTTTATAGAATAACTAATTATCGTTAAATGTGAATATAAC
>DXJA01000029.1 GCA_019056875.1 Candidatus Jordarchaeum madagascarense | reverse complement strand
GTATCTATGCCTTTTATTACGGAAACTCCAACCTTACTATACAAAACATAAACTTCATAGTATGGTCCTTAGAGATAAATCAGTATGACAGGTCGTCAACAACAATTAAAAACTGTACCATTGTAGGCGGCGGGTGGGGAACACTTTATCAACACTGCTTATATAATCAATCTACTTCAAACATCAGTAATATTACCCTCACGGGAGCATTAGCAGAATTCCTTCTAGAAAGCTATGATTCATCAGTTGTAGATGTTGCAAATGTTAACGCAACTGCTGCTCCCGGGATATTCTGGGTGAACAGCTTCAATTCATCGATTGTAGATATTGTAAATGCGACAAATCCATCCCCATCAACACCTGGCAATGTTTTTTGCAGTTTTGATCTTTCTGTTATGACCATAACCGATTCGGATATTTGGTTTGTTGGCTTCGCTGTTGTGAGTGATGGTTATATGTCAGTCACCAATGGGATACTCAGCGGTTATTACATTAATACAACTACTTGGATCAACCCTAAGAGTCTTAGAAGTGTTGCCCTAGCATCTATAGCTGTTGTTGGCACAGATGAGGCTACAATTACTGATTCGAATCTTGGAGCTTCCATATATCTTCATGACAGTTCAGAGTTAAACGTCCAAGACAGCCAATTTTCACTTATCGGTGTAGTGCCTTCGACTTTATGGATGTACGACACATCTAGGGCTAGCGTGATGAATTCAACTTTTTTAGGGATAATCATATCTGACCGGAGCAGCTTAAATCTGTTTAACATAACGGCTTACACAGTTTATATTTGGGATTCCGCAACAATGATTTGCAGTGGATCGCTAACAATGGAAACCACTCTAGAAAACGTTTATGTTTATTCTAATATCCCGCTGTTGTCGAATGTAATTATCGACACCTGCACGGTTACAGAGATAAGTGGTATCACTTGGATACAGCAACCACCTATTCTACCACCAATAAAGATCTTACTTTGGCTTATCATTATCATATTGTTGCTGTTGATCCTAACCGGTTATCCAGCTTGGATATGAGTTACCACTGATTTGCCAGTGGCTGGTACATCCCAGGGCTACTCTGAGCTAAAAATTCCTCTTTTTTATTTTTTAATAACATTCTGTTTTACTAGTAAGGACATAGGTTTGAAAAAAAGAGTAATAAGAATTATTATTTAAAAACTGGTAGTTGGCCTAAAAAATAAAAAAATAAAAATGGGCGAATGAGGAAGCAAAATTTTTGGTTGTTTCTTACTTCACAAATTTTTTGGGATTCTCGTCAAAGGATTTCTTACAGCCGGGAGCGCAGAAATAGTAGGTTTTGCCTTTATAATCGCTCTTATATTTGGCTGTTTTTGGGTCTACTTCCATTTTACATACGGGATCTATTGCTTTTGTCATTTTTCCTCCTCCTTTTTCTTTTTTCTTTTCTCCCTTTTTGGGGTTGAATCTTTTGAGTAAGAGTGAATTTGTTACAACAGTGACGGAGCTCATTGCCATCGCTGCCGCTGCTAGAGCGGGAGGTAGTAGTATGGGATAAAGTATTCCTGCTGCGATGGGGATGGCTATGATATTGTATATGAATGCCCAGAACAGGTTCTGCTTTATCTTATTCACTGTTTTTTTGCTAAGCTTTATGGACGATACAATGTCTCTCAGATCGTGTTTTATGATAACTATGTCACCGGTTTCTATTGCCACATCGGTACCTGAGCCTATAGCTATCCCTACGTCAGCTTGAGCAAGGGCTGGGGCATCGTTTATTCCGTCGCCCACCATGGCCACTATTCTACCTTCTTTCTGGAGTTTTTTCACTTCATCAGACTTGTCCTCAGGGAGAACTTCCGATAGTACCCGGTCTATGCCCACTTGGTTTGCTATTGCCTGGGCGGTTTTCTGATTATCACCAGTTAGCATGACAACCTCCAAGTTCATGTTTTTCATTTCTTGAACTGCTTCCATGGAGTGTTCCATTAGAGTATCGGCTATGGCGATTAATCCCTTTACTTCTCCGTCTTCTGCTACGAAGAGCACCGTTTTGCCCAGTTCCTCAAGTTTTCGTGACTCTTTTTCGAAACTATTTTTCAGCTCTTTCTCTTTGACCAATTTTTTGTTTCCTACAAGTATTTCTATTCCATCGAGACTCGCTTTCACGCCCTTACCGGGATATTCGTAGAAGTCTTTTACATTGGGAATTTTGACGCGTTTTTCTTTGGCCTTTTTTACTATTGCTTCGGCCAGTGGATGCTCAGAGTTCTTTTCCGCGGCTGCCGCTATTTTTAGCACGTCGCCAACTATGTCGGTTACTTCTGGTTCACCCTTGGTTATGGTTCCTGTTTTGTCGAGAACTACTGTATCAATTTTGTATGCCCTTTCAAGGGACTCTCCGCCTTTAATGAGTATACCAGATTCCGCTCCTTTACCAGTGCCCACCATTATAGCGGTTGGAGTAGCTAATCCCAGAGCACAGGGACATGAAATAACTAGAATTGCCACAAGAATCAGCATCGAGAACAGAGGATCCTTTTGCCCAATAATTAACCAGTAAAAGAATGCCCCCAAAGCCAAAAGTATCACCGCCGGTACGAAAACTGAGGCCACCTTATCCGCTAAACCCTGAATGGGTGCCTTTGAGCCCTGAGCTTCCTCTACCCTTTGGATTATTTGAGAAAGCATCGTATCTTTACCGACCCGCTGCGCCTCAACTCTTAGTGAACCATTTTTATTTATTGTAGAGCCTATGACTTGGTCACCGGTCTTTTTCTCAACAGGTATTGGTTCTCCAGTAATCATGGATTCATCAACTGTCGAGTATCCCTCTTTGACCATTCCATCCACTGGAATTTTTTCACCGGGCTTAACTATTAGAATATCTCCCACGGCAACTTCTTCTATGGGAATTTCCATCTCCTCTCCGTCTCGTACAACAAGGGCGGTTTTAGCCTGCAACTGCACTAAATTCTTTACCGCCTCACTCGTCCTTCCCTTGGCAATGGCTTCTAAAAGCTTACCCAAAGAAATGAACGCCAGAATCATTGCTGCTGTATCATAATATACTGTTCCCGGAATTACGAAAGTAGCAAATACGCTGTAGAAATAAGCCACGGAGGTGCCCATAGCTATTAAGACATCCATATTTGCGGTCTTATTCCTGAGAGAATAATAGGAGCCTTTGTAATACTGGTAACCTCCAATAAATTGAACAGGTGTTGTGAGCAGGAACAGGAATATGGGATTCTGCATTATAGCGGGAACTGGGAAGGGAAGCATTCCAGCCATACTGCCAATAACAATGGGAATTGTGAGAGCAACTATGAAAGTAAAAATTCGCTTCTGCCTCTTGAGCTCTTTCGCAGCCGATTTTTCTGAATACTCGTCAACTACTTTGTATCCAGCTTCTTTTACTGCTTTTTTCAGATCTCCGATCGTGGCTGGGGAAGTGTAAGTAACTATTGCACCCTCTGTTCCTAAGCTGACTTCAGCTGATAGTACCCCTTCTACCTTTAATAGTGCTTTCTCGACAGTCTGTACACAGGTTGCGCAGTGCATTCCAACTATTTTCAGTCGTACTTTCTCTTTTTTGACATCGTAGCCGGCCTTTTTTATCTGGCCCATTATAGAGCTTAGTTTAACTTGGTTTTCATCGTAGGTAATGGCGGCTTTCTCAGAGCCGTAACTAACATTCGCCTCTGAAACACCGTCCAATTCGTATAGCGCCTTTTCTATTGTTCCAGCACAAGCTGAGCAGTGCATTCCCTGGATTTTTTCTTTCCTCAATTATTTTCCCCTACTTAATTTAATCGATTATAATAATGTGAAACCTATATTTTTTTCTAATTGGCTATTAGTTATTGATTTCTTAAAATTAGGAATTTAATTTACTATTGTTAAGAATGGTTGTGAACTTATAAAGTTATCTGATGATGCACAATCATGCATAACCGTACACGTCGAAACGTCCAATAAAGATAGTAACTTTTTCACAGTTTGAATCTTATCTCCTCGTGTCCCCCGATTTTGTCATATTTCCTAGCCCACAGAATCAGAATATTATCCCTAATCTCATACTCCATAGGGGTTGTAACGGATAGAATTTCACAATCATCAGGAAATGTCCATATAGCATCACAATCATATTCCAAGACCTCTTCTTCTGTAACTGTTTGATAGATGTTTTCTCCTTTCCTGAATTCGCCTTTGAAGCTAATTATCCAGAGTATGAAGGGCATGTTTTCAGCACCACGGAACTGTAAATCTGTATGAATGACTTGGGGATAGACTTTCCTGCCGTTAACTTTGTTTGTTTCTTCCTCTAGATAGCCCTGCATGTTCAACCAGAGTTTTTCGATTTCCTTGTCGTACTCTTCGGGGTTGGACTCCAGATTTAAATAGTATTCGTCGGGATCATAGTAGTCATAGGTTAGGAGTTGATGAAACTCTCCGTCCCGCGATGCACTAAAGAAAGCGTGAGCAAAAATGGGAATAATATTCTCACTCAAAGAAACCATCCCTTAAAGCTCTGACAGAAGAGGGAAAAATTTTTTACTTTCAAAAGGCTTGACTATTCCAATTTAATAAATCTATTGCATACTCAAGTTGCTGTATGCACAAAAGGACAATGATTTATAGTAAATAAACAATTTATTCTCTTGAAAACCAAAATTTAGCTAAAATAGTTGGAGAGGTGTTATAATATGCCTAATAAGAAGGAAGAAAAGTTAGAGGAATTAAAAACGCGTCGACCGCCGAAGACTAGCGTTCTTTTGGGTAGTGCAACGCTCATAAGTACCGCAGCTGCGGGTGCAGCGTCTGTTGGAATTTGTTACGGTGTGTACGCGCTTTCTAATATACTTTTTAACATGTATCATTTTGAAATGCCGATTTATCTTTGGATTGCGCTCACTCCATTCCTGTACTTTGTGGTAAAGTGGGTATTCAAACTAACGTTGCTCCTTTTCGCACACTTTGCGGTAAAGCCTCTGGAAGAGGGTTACCATGACTTCGATATGCGTGATCAGACTGTTAGGAACTGGGTTTCGAATGCTGCTTTAACCGCTTTCACCTCTGTAACCGTGGGTACCTTCCCCTGGGGACAGCCGGGTCTCGCAAGCAGAGTTATGAGATTTCTCGGTGCAAAAATTGGTGAAAATTCTGTCTTCGCCATACTGGGTGAGCCGTACATGGTTGAGATGGGTGACAACGCTATCTGTGGAGTTAGCTCTATTCTAGCAACACATATGATTGAAGGAAACCGATTCTACATGGCGAAGATAAGAATAGGAAACAACGTAGTGGTTGGCGGTGAAACGATGCTCCTTCCGGGGGTTACCATTGGTGATAATTCGTTTGTCGCCGCAATGTCGTTCGTTCCTAAGGACACCAAGATTCCGCCAAACGAGGTTTGGGCAGGAGTACCAGCGCGTAAAGTCGGTAATATTGATGCAAGTGGCAGGATAGTGAAGATGAAGGCAGAAGAATTAAAGAGACTAGGTAGGTAGGTACAACTTTTCTTAATTTT
>DXJA01000303.1 GCA_019056875.1 Candidatus Jordarchaeum madagascarense | reverse complement strand
TTCCCATGTAGCCTCCTTTTATTAATTTAAATTTATTAATTAAAAATCTCTCCCTATTTATTAAAGCTTCAAGAAATTAGTTATTTTGTTTATATTATTTATAACTGTATCTATTTTAGATAACCCTTTTGCTACTAGCCTTTTTTGGACTCGTGATATTAAGGGAGTCCTTACCTCAAAAGGAAGATGTTCGCCGAGGTTTGTTTGTTTCCAAGGGCACTGCCAAAAACAGCGACTCAACTTGCCTTTAAAAAAGCATTGTTCTATCAACATCGATGGCTAAAGGCCTTTTTCGATATTAGTACATATAAATTATCGGCTAAAAAATATTAATTACACTTAATTCATATCCTTGATAAATCCATAATAGTTCTCAATGGTCTCATTATAAAAGAAGAATTACGGTTAAAGCCGCCCTCAAAATAAAAATTAAGAAGGTAGATGATAACCGCGATCATATTCGAATTTTTATGTTTTCAATTGGGTATGCCATGCATGGATGAATGTATCCGAATTTGCGGTCAGCCTCTAGCAGTGTGACGCTTTCTGGCATGAAGACTTTTCCTAAAACCAGTTTGGTGCGGCAGGTTGTGCATACTCCTGAGCGGCAAATTGCGGGGATGACTATGCCCTCCCTTTCCAGAGAGTTCATGAGGGGTTCTCCTGCGCGTGCTTTGAAGGTCTTTTTCCCAATCACCTCTACTGTGAACTCTGTATCTGCTGAGATGCCCGAGGGCCAGCCTGGCTCCTGGGTGACATCGTCTGGAGGACCGTAGGCTTCGCGTTTGAATCTTCTTCTTGGCAGATTTAGGCTTGCTAGTTCAGCGTCGCAGAAGGTGTACATTGCTTCTGGTCCACACATGTAGAACGTTTTTCCATCGGCTGTTCCGATCTGGCTTAGAATGATTTCTTTTTCTAGGAAGCCACATATTCCGTCGTAACCCTCTGGGGGCTCTGAAATCACTACGGCGAAGTTAATGTTGTCGTTTTTGTTACAAATCTCTTCTAGTTTCTTGTAGAATATTATGTCTTCTGGAATTCTGCTACCATATATTAACCAGATGTTTAGGTCGAGTTTTTTATCAACAACTTCATGGATAATACTCATGAAGGGAGTTATTCCACTGCCACCGGCGAGGAAAACTAGTTCCTTCCCATCGGTGAGAGGCTCATAGTAGAAGGTTCCAGCGGGTCCCGTGGTTTCGAATTCATCTCCCACCTTAACTTTGTCCAATAAGTAATTTGACACGAAGCCGCCTTCCTTTCGGCGCACCGTTAGGTCTATGTATTCGGTCTGGGTGGGTATCGATGATATACTATAAGGTCTGCTGGTGAGCACTCCGTCAATGGTTACGAACAGGTTCACGTACTGACCGGCTCTAAAAGGCGGTAACTTGCCCTTTGTTGGCACCATTCTAAAAGTTTTTGTACTCGGAGTCTCTTTAATTATTTCTTTTACCTTTAGATACATTCTTTCGGGGTGTAGGCTATCCACTATTTTCTTCACAAATTCTGGTTCCTTTGTGTAATCCCTCGGTTTTGTTTCGGACACTTATAACTACCTCCTTTTTTCTTACTTTTTTATTTCTTTTATTACTTTTTCTGCGGCCCAGCGGCCAGATATCATACAAGGATCGTAACCTCCTCCGGGCTGGGTCCAAGCTCCTGCAAAGTAGAGGCCCTTAAGAGGTCCCTCGTTACCCATACGTGAGAGTGGACCATCCTTGGGGGTATAGGCGAATCCTAGATAGGTTCCGCCGGGGTTGCCTGAGTATCTCATATAGGTTATCGGAGTTGCAACCTCCACAACCTCTGTGTGCTCCCTTAAGCCGGGCACATACTTTTCCACCTTGTTAATCAGCATGTCGGCGAACTTGTTTTTAGTTTCCACATACTTCGACGGGGGAATATTATACCAGGGTTCGGCGGCGCTGCCAGCTGTGAGCACGATTACAGAGGTTCCCGGAGGTGAAAAGTGGGGATCACCCTTGTTGTAGGCTGTGAGTAGGACTAATTCGGGGTCACCCAGTTTCTTCATGGACTCGTAAACACGGTCGTGATCATAGGTGTCATAGTACCATATCTCAAAATCATCTATACCAAGTTCCTCGCAGGAAACATCCAAACCCATATAAGCGCTTACCAGTGACATGGCGACTTCACTGGATCTTATTTTTTCAAAAAAGGTTTCGGGTACTTTGTCTGCCCCGATTAGGTTTAGTGCGGTTGTTATAGGATTCACGTTTGAGATAATGTAGTTGGTATTAATTTTTTCGTCGTTATCTGTGAGTACACCCTTTACTTTGTCTCCCTCTGTGAGGATTTTTTTGGCACCACAGCCTAATCTAACCTCTCCCCCGTTTTCCTCGATGATGTCTACAAAAGCTCTAGCCAACATGGCGGATTTCCCAAAGATTTGCTTGGGTCCATTTCTTATATATGAAGCAAAGGCAATAGCAAAAATGAGATAGGAAATTTGTGATGGCGGTAAACCTAAATAGGGCCAATACACGCTGAGTACTGCTCTAAGCTTTTCATCTTTCACATAGGAGTTCACTATTTCTCCCCAGGTTTTATCCATTTTACTGAAAAGATATTCCTGGAGCTGCTCTTGGGTCAGCTTGGGCTCTCCTCTTTCCAGATAGTGAATAGCGTCACTGGTTCCAAATGAGGTTTTGAAAACTTGCTTAATACCTTCCGCTTCGTGGGGAAAATTGTCCATTAAGATTCCTTCCGCAACCTCCCTATTAGCGGGAATTGTTATATCGATGTCAGGGAATATAGCGCGATAGTTGTCTCCCAATTCCAGAAATTCAACCCTGTCCATTATGCCGATTTCTTCAAAGAAGGGATATAGTCCACTCTTCTCTTTAAGATTTAGGCCCGACAACTGGTGGAGAGCGATTTCAAACTCAAACCGTCCCCTAACGAATGTTGAAGCGTAGCCTCCGGGCTGATGATGGCGTTCCAAAAGCAATACACTTAACCCATTTTTAGCCAGTGTCGCTGCTGATGCAAGGTCACCCAAACCCGCACCTATAACTATCACATCGCATCTGTCAACCATAATTATCCCTCCAATTTATTTTCTTGGTATCCCCCAAAAATCTATCTATACACAGATATTTTGAGTTAATTAGAATTTTCTTGGATTGGTCATATATTTATTTTACGTAATTAATGGGCTTATCCATTTTCGCAATTATCCTCTTGGCTGCATTCCTACCAGATAGCATGCAGTTAATATAGCCACATCCCGGCTGGCCCCAAGCATTGGCTATATAGAGTCCTTTTATTGGTCCTTCCGGAGGGAGTCTTAAGGGTGAGCTTCCGGCTGGAGAGTAGCTGAATCCACCATAGGTTCCTCCATGGTTTCCAGTATGCCTCATTATGGTTAATGGTGTGTAGACTTCTACTACCTCTATGTGTTCCCGGAGTCCTGGCGCTATCTTTTCTGCTTTTGTGATCAGCTTATCTGCGAGCCGATTCTTGGCTTCAACATATTTGTGTGGTGGCAAAGTGTACCAGGGGTCTGCATAACTTGGTGCGCTCAGGACAATTACTGATGTTCCGGGGGGAGAATAATTGGAGTAGGCAAGGTTGTATGTGGTGATAAACTGCATCTCTGGTTCTTCCAGTGTAAAAGCTTTGTCGTAAATCTTATCAGTGTCATAATGATCGTTTTGAAATATCTCAAACTCGTCTATTCCAAGTTTGGAGTGTGGAACATCCAGTCCCATGTGAACTCCCATTAGGGATATGCCCACTTCGTTTGACCTTAATTTAGAGAAGTAGGATTCTGGTATTTTATCCGCTCCAATTAGATCCAGTGTCATGGTTATCGGATTAGAGTTTGAAATCACGAAATCTGATTTTACTAGTTCATCGTTTTTGGTTAAAACTCCTTTTACCTTATCTCCCTCGGTAAGAATCTTCTTAGCCTCGCATTGTAAGCGAATTTCTCCCCCGTATTCTGTGATCAGCTCAACAAAGGCGTTCACTAAGGTGGGGGCTTTCCCCTTTATCTGATTCCACCCAAATTGATAAATGTGGGCCGATCCCAACGCAAAAGTGAGGTAGTCCATCTTCTTGGGTGGTAGACCAAAACCATATACCCAAAGCTGAGAGATTATCGCCCTCACCCTTGGATCCTTAACTTCGGGATACAATATTTCCCCCCAAGTCTTACCCATATATCCAAAGACATTTTTCTGAAGCTCTTCCTGAGTAAGACTGGGGTCTTTTTTTCTGAATTTTTTGATAGTTTCATAGGTTGCAAATATTCTGTCAAAAATTTTGGTTATTCCCTCGCTCTCTTTGGGAAAGTTATCTAATAGTGCGCCTTCAATATTTTCTCTACCTACGGGCAAGGTGATTTCAAAGTCTGGAAAAACGCTTTGATAAACGTTGGGTAACTTTTTGAATTCCAACTTCTTGGTCAAGCCGAGTTCTTCAAAATAAGGATAAGGATTGTCGGGCTTTCCCATCATATCCATAGAGGGAATCGAATGGAGAGACGCATCAAATTCGAAGCGTCCCCTGATAAAACCAGTTGCGCAGCCACCAGGTAGTTCATTCTTTTCGATTAGAAGAACACTCAATCCGTTCTTAGCAAGCAGGGCAGCGGAGGAAAGACCGCCCAAACCCGCGCCAATAACTATTGCATCATATCGGTCAACTATAATTGACACCTCCAAAACTACCCTTAATACTCCCAAATTAATTATCTTTACACAGAGAATTGATTAATATAGAACTTTCTATGGACACCACCTATTTTTATTTTTCTAAATTATTAACCTTCATCCTTTTTAGCAATTATTAGTTCAGCTGCCGCCTTACCTGACAGTACACAGTTTTCGTAGGCTCCTCCCGGCTGGCTCCAGGCGCTTGCCAGGTAGAGCCCTTTTAACGGTCCTTCCTGTGAAAGCCTTAAGGGTGGTGTTCCGGCAGTAGAGAAACTGAATCCGAGATAGGTTCCTCCATGGTTGCCGGTATACCTCATTATGGTTAATGGTGTGAATACTTCTACCACCTCTACGTGTTCCCGGAGTCCCGGTGCTACTTTTTCGGCCTTTGTAATCAGTTGGTCTGCAAGCCTATTTTTGGTTTCTACGTATTTGTGGGGCGGTAAATTGTACCAGGGGTCTGCGTAACTCGGGGCAGTGAGGGTGATTATTGATGTTCGGGGTGGTGTGAAATCGGGGTAGGCTAGGTTGTATGTGGTGATTAATTGGTGCTCTGGTTCTTCTAGGGTAAACGCCTTTTCGTAAGCTTTATCAAAGTCTGGGTGGTCGTTTAAACCGATTTCAAACTCTTTTATCCCAAGTTTATTGTACGGAACATCCAATCCCATGTAGACTCCAATCAGAGATATGCCCACCTCATTCGACCTGAGTTTATCGAAATATGTAATGGGTATTTTGTCCGCTCCTATTAGATCTAGTGACATGGTTATCGGGTTAGCATTTGAAACAATAAAATCGGATTTTATCTGTTCATCATCATCGGTTAAAACCCCGGTTACTTTGTCTCCCTCTGTGAGTATCCTCTTAGCTCCGCAACCGAAGCGGACTTCGCCACCATACTCTGTGATCAGCTCAACAAAAGCCGCCACAAAGCCATGGGATTTCTCCTTGGGCTGTGCTCCTCCATAATGAAAGAGGTGGGACATGGCAACCGCAAAGATAATGTAGTCGACTTTTTTGGGTGGCAAACCCAGAAACATCCAGAGTTGAGAAATTATAGCCCTCACCAAAGGATTCTTAACTTCAGGATACATTATTTCCGCACAAGTTTTACCCAAGTACCCGAGCAAGTTCTGTGAGAGTTCTTCCTGGGTGAGACTGGGATCTCCTTTTCGGAATTTGTTAGTGGTTTCGAAGGTTGCGAACATCCTGTTTAAAAAATTTGTTATGTCTTCGCTGTCCTTGGGGAAATTTTCTTTTAACACGTTTTCAATATTTTCTCTGCCAGCGGGTAGAGTGATTTCAAAGTCTGGAAACACGCATTGATAAACGTTCTTCAGTTTTTTGAATCCTACCTTCTTGGTAATACCGAGTTCTTCAAGGTAAGGAATGAGGTTTCCGGTTTTTCGCTCCAAATCCGTACCAGAAAGCATATGGAGTGAAGCGTCAAATTCGAAGCGCCCCCTAATAAAACCGGTTGCACATCCGCCGGGTAGTTCTCTTTTTTCGAGTAGAAGAACACTCAACCCATTCTTAGCCAGCAGAGCAGCGGAGGAAAGACCTCCCAAGCCACTACCAATAACTATTACATCATACTTCTCAGGCATTTCTCTCTCACCATTTCAACGCCACAATAATGGAAACAAATAATTTGTAAAAGGTTTTTCTGATTCTTGATTTTAGTCTTTTAGGTGAAAATATTATTTATAGATATTCTAAACACAATGCTAAAATTTTAATAACGAATCTAAGTGCAATCCTAGGATTTTAATAGAGAAAAAGATTAGGGATACCTCTTTACAACTAATTTTTATTTCCTCTAGCTGTTCATCGCCTTCAATGTACACACATAAATCTCTTTTTCCCGAAAGATACTTAATAATTTCTTGTGTGGAATATATAGACTCCCTATGGGATAGAGAAGTAAATAATATAGGAGTAGTGTTGTTTTCATGCCAAAAGTATTAGTTGTTTATTGGAGCAAGACGGGAAACACCAAAGCAATAGCAGAAGCAATAGCCAAGGGTATTAATGCAACGAAAAAGGCAGAGGCTGTAGTCAAGGACATTAAGGTTACTAAACCCGAAGAAGCTTTGGACTACAATGCACTAATTATTGGTTCCGCAAATCACGTGGGAGGACCGGTTGGAGACATCAAGAATTTTCTGAAAAAGTTAGAAAAGCTTAATTTGAAAGGAAAAACAGGCGCTGTTTTCGACACACACGTGAAAGGTGATCCTAGAGCTGTTCAAAAAATGGAGAAACAGATCAGGGAAAAAATTCCAGGGCTAAAAATGGTGGCTCCGGGTTTTGGAGCGGAGGCTAAGGGAATTTTGAAGGGCCCGCTTGTTGAGGGAGAACTTGCCAGAGCTGAGGAGTTCGGGAAAAGTATTTCTACCAAGATTTGAAAATAAGTTTTTAAAAAAAGGCCTTTTACAATTTTTCATTCTTTTTACTTTGCGTTTCTTGGGAGTTGTTTTTGTTGTGTCGTAGGTAGAGTGTGAAAAATACTAAACCAGCGAGAACCATGGCTAGAGCGAAGAGCATCGTGTATCGGTATCCCCATATTTGGCTGATGACTCCTCCGATTAGGGGTCCCACAACGGTTGAAAGGCTCAGGGTGAGGTTGAGTAAACCTACGGAAGTTCCTCTCTCGACCCCGCTTTCGGCTACGAATTTTAGGGAGCCGATATACAGTAGAGACCATGAGAGGGCTAGAGCTAGCTGCATGGGGATTGTTTGCCAAAAGTTTTGTGCTAAGAAGTATAAGGCGAAGGTCAAAGCAGTGAATGAAAGCCCCGAGATAACTAAGGATGTGCTTTTGAACCTATCTAAGGGTCTCATTATGAAGAATTGACCGAAGGAATTTATCGCGTATAGTATTCCTATCCAAAACTCGCTTGCACCCAACTGGCTTAGGAAGAGTGGGAAAATAATCCATGTAGCATAAGCGCCTGTGTGTCTCATGAAGAATGCTACGTAAATGGATATGTTTCTCTTAATTACATGTTTTGGAAACAAGGGTACTTTGAGTTTAACATCGGTAATTGTCATTCTTAGTGCAACTATAAATCCTAAGAAGAAGAACAAGCCCGCGAAGAGGAATACTTCCCAGTAGATAGCAAGAATTCCCGCCATAAGGTTGCCCAAACCCCAGCCCAGAGAACCGTAGGATACAAATTTACCCACCTTTTTCCTCAGTTCGTAGCCGTAGGCTATCAAGGCTTGAGGATAGATTCCCCCACAGAAACCCGCTAAAGACCAAGTTATACCCAAAACAGTCTCATTGGGAACCAAAAACTGCACAGAGAACATCACCGCAGAGCTTAACAAGCCAGCCAGTAAGAGAACTCTTCTCCCGGTGACATCGGCAGCCCAGCCGAAAATGTATGAGGAAACGAGCAGAGCCAGCCCATATCCCGCACCGATAACACCGAGCGTGGTGTCTGAAGCCCCCAGATCCTTAGCAAACAGAAGAATAATGATAAAACTAGTAGCTATGGCAACATTAGCAAAAAACATT
>DXJA01000302.1 GCA_019056875.1 Candidatus Jordarchaeum madagascarense | reverse complement strand
ACAAAAAAACTTTCATTGATAATCCGGTAATTCTTCCCAGAATCAGGGAAACGAGCATTATTCAACTATATAAATGGGGAGTCTTGAGATGAGCAATAGTGAAACAGTTATTGGTTCATATGATGTTTGGGTAAATGTTTCTTTTGGAAAAAAAATTCCATTCCGATTAGATGATAAAAAAGTTTGGGCGAGAGAAATTAAATACAAGAAGGGGATTCCGGTCTGGATGCTTATTTCTGAGACCAGATTATTCCTGTTATCCGAATTTAGGGCGCAAACCAAATTCATGTACCTCCCCCGGGGTGGGAAAAAGCACCGCTCACTTTACATAGAACTCGCATTAGAAAAGCTAAGAAATTACTCTCTCCGAAGCTCTAATAACTACATTGAATTCGAGCCACACGGAATGCTTGGGAAAACGCTTATACACTTTAAATCAATCTCAGACAGGCAAAAACAGAGAATCCAAGAGAATCTTGAAAAAGCGAAAGCCCTCAACAAAAAAGCTCCAAACGGGGGAATAATCATACTTGGAAAACCGGTAAAAGAAATATTCACAGAGAGAACCGGCCTGACCTCTGTGCAAGAAACTAGGGAAGCACTAAAAGACTTGATGGAGTTTGAGTATTGGGGCCCTCCCACAGAATCAAAAACGTACCGAACAGTGGAGTACGCGAAACCTGAATCCTATTCAAGAGAGAAAGTCTGTCCACACTGCGGTGCGAAGTTATTAGAAAAATACGCCTTCTGTACCTTCTGCGGAGCCAAGTTAATATAGTAGGAACTAATTTGATGAAAACCTGATATTCGTCAATGACTTGAAAATGTCTTAAAGCATTCTCCTTTGGGTGTAGTAAATGCAATTTGAACCAGAGTGAAAAGACTAAAGACAGGATTTTTGTGTGTGGAAGTGGCTTTACCTATCGAAAAAATTAAATCGATTTTTTGTAGAGAGAAAGAGCTTATAACAATGTCGGCAATTGATCGATAAATAGGAATTCAAGTGATAAAAAAAAGGAAGAATTGAGTAGAGTTAAGCTACTAAGATTTTTTTATGATATCGTCTTTATAATTTTATCACCCTTTACACAGAACCCTGCACTCGACGGTTTTAGAATCCAAATTTGGGACAGGCACTAATTTCAGCTCATGTTCCTCCAGAGATGGCTTATCTAGACTCCCAAGGCCTTGGTTCAGCACCAGGAGGTAGGGAGGGCGGGGCTGGCGGCCCTCTCCTACTAGCAAGCCATATAACAATAGCTGTAACCGCTCCGATTACGACCAATAGTAGGATAAGTACGGCAATAGTCAAAGTTCCCTGTTGGTTGGCGCTCTGAATAGTGGGAATTATAAGCAAAAGGGCCAGCATTTGTCTAAATGCTGTTACGCCATCTTCGCTTGCAGACTCCATTGGGACATCAATAAAGTAGGGGGGGTTTTCTCCATAATTTATTACGTCTTGTAAACCGCTATGGTTGTACAGTTCAAGACGGAAATCGTATGTTCCCCGCGTATCAACGGTTATAATCATACTCTCTATTTCTAAATCATAATAGTATATTGTATACCATCTGGAAGCACCTTCGTATCTGATGGTACTGTTCTCGTCTCTGGAATAAACTTGGACTTGGACTTCCTCAGAATAGGGTCCAGTGGTGTCTGCATCCCAGGCAATTTCATATTTACTGTAATAACCATCGCCATCAAAATCCCTGGCACCAATGCCTATAGCAGCATAAAAGCCGCTTGTTTTTGCGCTTATGTCTTTTTGCTGTGGTTCAACACACTCGAAATTCTCTGAATCGACACTTGGGATTTGTACGGGTGGTTGGTTCAACCCCGGAATCGAAGTTTTATAGTTTATGGTCATCGCGTTGAATAGTAAAATGTTCTCCATAGGAGTGGAATATGTGGATGCTGAAACTATCAGGGGGGAAATCACTAGGGTGAGTATAATTATTGAAGAAAACAGCATTTTGCTTTTATGCATTTCAACTGCCTCCACAAGCAGGCCACGTTAAGCCGGAAAACAATTCCTAACTGTTATGCTCTTTTAGTTAATCCTTCCTAACCTTCTTACCCTTTAATGGTGATATTTTTAGCTTTAATGTTTAATATAAATTTTTTGTTATGTTAGTTAACCCGTCTTTCTCCCCGGTCCGCTTTTTGGGTTCCATTTTCGTTTACTCTCTTTGACCTGTAATCGAAAAAATTAGAATATAAATTATTTTCATTGGTTTTATAAATGTTGATAGTAGGTGTTTTTTTGAATAAAACTGAAGCAGATTTGGAAAAGTAGATTGATATTAAGCAACGGTACTATGAGAAACAAGCTAAATATGGTTATCGCCAACTTAAGAAGGAACAATGTGTACAGTATGTTCATCCCCACTGCGAAGGAGGATAGGGCTAAGTTAATGGAGATGATAAAAAAAGAGGTATGGAAAGGAGGCGTCATCTCATTGGGCGGCTCAACCACTCCGATTAATTTGGCGGCTAAGCCTCATTGCTACAGGATGTGAAGCCTTGCTTCCCATTGTTTCAAACGGGTTTGCAGATTCAATAAAATATCCGTGGTGCTCGATTATTTTTGTGGTCTCGTTGGCATCGTTATTATTTAGAGTGGGACCACTCTGATTGTTTCATTCATTCCCTTTCCATTGGTCAGCTTCAAGGTTTTTCCATCGTTATAGACGAATTCTCCATTGCATGTGATAGGTGTGTCGTAGTAGTTTAGATTCCAAGCATAAATGCGGTCTAGGCACAAGTCTTCGAGTCTCTCCTTGAAGATGAACTGTGGATATATGGCAACAGCGGCATTCATGTTTAATACGCCCTTATCCGTTTCCGCCTTTATCTTGAATTGTGTGGGTATAAACCGGTAGCATTCTTCTATAAATGCCCAATTATGTGGAACGACCTCGCACTCTTTCACATATAGATAATCATCATCCTCTGCGTTGTAAATACCTCCAGTTGCATAGTGGCGAGGACGACCATCACTAAAAACGGAATCCACAGGAAAGAGGAACATGTACATATTATCGAAATTCGTATAAATCCAGTCCACTTGCCTAATTTCAAAGAAGTTTATTTTGTTAATCCATGCGTGTTCGAATATACCGGTACCATTCACTGGAATTTCTTTACCGTTGACAATTATCTTTCCTTTTGCATTACATAACGCTTCAAAGATACGGACTTGGGTTCCTTCAGTTATTTTACTTAATGCGCCTCTCTCACCAGCCCAAAAAGCCCTCTGGGTTTAAAGGTTAAGTCACCGCCAAGCTTTTCACTACTTGAGGTCACTTT
>DXJA01000301.1 GCA_019056875.1 Candidatus Jordarchaeum madagascarense | reverse complement strand
GTTAAACTAGAAAAAGAGGCACCCAAAGTAACAGTAACACTAGTAGATAAGGAAGAGGAACAGGAAGGAGAAGTGGTTAGGCCAGAGACATCTCCGGGTTTGTCCAATATAGAATCTGAGATTCAGAAACTTAGAGGTGTACTTCAGGAACGTGAGGAGGAGATAGCAATGCTCCGTGGCAGATTAACCGCCCACAACGTACCAGAAGAGGCGGAAGAGCACCCAGACTCCACATTGGTTCCTGAAGATCACGTATATCGTGAAATTCTTGATGTGGAAAGTGAGAAAATAGCTATTGAGGATTTGATTAGAACACTAGAAGAGAAATTTGAGGCGGGAGAAGTAGGCCCAACTGAGTACACTAAGTTATACAAGAAGTATAAGAAACAATTATACATAGTGAACAAGAGACTAGAAAAACTCCAAGCAACATAATTCGCCAGACAGGAGGATAAAAAATGAAGATGACAGAAAAACCCAGAGAAAAGCAGAAACAAAATCAACAGGAAAAACAATTGGAATTAGAAGCGGAACTATATTCCTGCATAGCGACTTTGGACATGTTGGGCAAAAATTACGATAACGGTTTAATTGATGCTTCAACCTACAGTCGCCAACTGAGAGCATACATCCAAAAAATAATCGATGTACGCAAAAAACTGGAAGAAAAGGGATTTAACCTCACCCAATTTATAGAGGAAGAGGAAATAATAAAGAGTTACCCCAATGCTGCGGCGAAGCTAAGAATCATCAAAGTAGACGAAACCGAAATCAGACCAGAAGAGGAAATACCATTAGAAATCCTCAAACTCTCACCCGCAAAACTCGCCACCGAAACCGCTGACCTAGTATCAAACTTCATAACCCTAATTGACTGTGTCCAACTGGGAGACTATGCTAGGATTGATAACATAGTCCCAATAATGGACGATATAGTACTTCTTCTAGAAAACTTCACAGGGCTTGATGACAGAAACTACTGGGTTTACAAAGAAATAACCGCTTGGCGCGACAAACTCAAAAACGAGCCACCAGACCTAGTAATCGACTCGGAAGACGCCAAAAAAATAGAGTACGATTCTGTAAGATGGTTTAAAGATTTCCGCCAAAGGCTAAAACAGCTATAGAAAAAGGAGCCTGCCAAAAATGGGAATACGTGAACTACACGATAAAATGGAGAAGAAAAAGTACATGCAAAAAAAGGCCACCGAGTTTAAACTAGAGGAAATCAAAACCGACCTAGAAACAGCAACCGAAACAAAAGAGAAACTAGAAGAACTGGCGAGAAAATACGGAGTCGTTATCGCAACGAGTTCCAAGCTCCAAGACGAGGTTGAAAGAATAAGAAAACAATATGGAATACCAAAAGAAGCAATAATAACCCATGTAATGTTCGAAGAAGAAGTACTCAAAAAAGGAGCCATGGGACTAGGAACAAAGATCGACCATGAAAAACTGGGAATGTTACTCTACCAAAGAGCAATGCTCAAACGCAAGGAAAACGGCGGAATAATGACCTACGCAGAATCATACCTACTAGTAAATACTGGGAAACTCGCCCAAAAACTAGAAACCAAAGACGTTGAAAAAGCGGTAAAAATACTCAAGAAAAACAACATGATACCCGGAACACGGGAACTAAAATCCGGAGTAAAAATAATAAGCTTCTTCCCAATAGAACTCACCGACGACCAAAACGAAATTCTAAGCATAGCGAGCAGAAAAGGCTTCACAACCCTTGAAGAAGTAATGCTGAAAACAGATTGGACCAAAGCCCGAGCACAAAACGCACTCCAAGCCCTAGAACAGGGAGGCATAACACGAAAAGATGAAAGCTACGCCCACGGAGAAAAATACTATTTCCCAGGACTCATGCACTAAAAGCCTCTACCAGATTTTAGAACTTTATTATTTAATCTAATTTTTCTTTTTCTCAAAGATCTCCAAAAATTTGGATTTAAAATATTTCAAGTTTAACTCTATCCCCCGTTAAGAATACATTTTGAATTTAATAGATAAAAATAGAGAGTTTAAAAATAAAAAAAATGGGGGAAATGAGTTTTTTGCGCTATTCTGGCGGTATTTCGGCGTAGATCGTAGCCATGTCGACGCCTATTTTCTTATTGTATGCGTAGTATGCTCCGAAGATGAGACCACCTAGGCCAAACACAATTAGGTTGACATAAAGTCCCTGCAGGTCTAGACTTTGTATCGCCGTGAATATTACGAAAGTCGTAGAGATGAAACCAATTACACCGGCGATTGTAATAACGGGTACACCGCCCCATTGCCACTTGAATCCTCTTTCGTAGATTTCTGGTTTAATATAGGGGAACAGCATCGCAGCCATACAGCCGAACCAGAGCATAGCTGTATCCATGACCACAGTTTGGAAAGCCGCCATAAAGACGTTAATTGAGGAAATTATTACACCGATACCTGCAACTACACCTACTAGTGTGGTTGCCCACACTGGGCTGTGCCATCTCTCACTAACTTCGGCGAACTTCACTGGGAAAGCTCTGTCGAACGACCATGCAAATGTGGTTCTAGCAGCAGTGATTAGGAACGGTGGAATGTCGTTCATCAACCATATGGCACCAGTAATGGCAATTAAGAAAGCGATAGGTCCAGCAGCATTCGAAATCTGTAGTGCACCATAGAAGGGCAGCGATGTATCAATCGGAGCCGGCCAACTAGGAAGTGCAAATGGTGGAATCTGCGACAAATACCACGACTCTCCTATAGGAGCCCAAGCTCCCATAGGCGCAAAGAAGTCGTGTATGGCTGAGACTAGGGGTGCGTATTGTGGATTCATCGTTAGTGCCCATGTGATGTCTCCCTGAGTTCCGGTAGCCGCCCAAGAATATATGGTACCGAAGCTTCCGCTGGTGTTTAGCGCTAGGTAACTGATTCCGATATAATAGGCTGCGATTATCAGAGTACCATAGATGACAGATATTATCATATTTCTGCTGGGTTCTTTCATCTCGCCACCCACAAATGTGGATGCGGTGAAGCCGATGTATGCCCATGTAAGAATCGCAACCGCGCTAATGGTATCCTGTATACTAGTTCCAGATATTTGGGCCTGCCAGAAGTAACCACCAGGTTGGTCAAACATATATTGTATATAGGATTGCAAGAAATTGTTCATTAGCCTTGAGAGCGCATTATCTGCTCCGCCACTAACTGCAAGTTGCCATGGGTTTGAATAAGCAAGTGCGTAGTTGACCATTGCGTTTACTTGGTTTCCTGTGGCCAGTACAATTATTGTGAATACGCTTCCGATAGCTGCGACGATCATCATTGCATTCAGTACTTTGCCAAAGATGTTTAATCCAGCTACAGTGATAAAGTAGAAGACGACCACAAGTATTAACCCGACTATAATGCCTGCTTCAGTTGATTGCATCCATGTGCCTAACTGGAAAAGGCCGTCGCCGGGTGTTCGCCCGATGACTTGTAATCCGAAGCCGAGGAAGGCGGTGTCTAGGAATGCAATGATTCCGAATGATAGTGCCACCGAGCACCACCAGACCCAGCTACTTAGGAACCCTAGGAAGGGGCTCATCGTTCGGCTAATATACACGTAGCCACCACCGGAGCGGGGCATCGCCACTCCAAACAGTGCGAAGACCACCGCAGCAGAAATAGCAGGAATCGCACCGATTGTAAAGGCTAGGGGTACGTTGGCTAGTGGAAGAATGGCGGGGGTGCTGGTGGAGTAGAAGTTGATACCTCCGCCGATAACGTTGCAGAGTACTATGGATAAGGCGGTGAGCCAACCAATTTCTCGTACTAGGCCTGTTGCGTCTCTTGCGAAGGTTACTTTTTTCGCTCCCATTTTTTTAAGTCCTCCATCCTAATTTGGACTTTTTCATTCTTTTTTTGTTTCACTTATATAAGATTATCGTTTTACAATTGTAAACCACCACGTCAAATGTCGAAGTGATAAAAAACTGAAAAAATGAAGCATTCTTCGCAGCGGGATACAAAAATTAAAAAATTGTCGTAATATAACGTTGTTTTTAAGGCTAATTAAACAATTTATATTAGAGTGTAAGATTAAAGCTTTGGTGCAACAAAAATATTTTAAAAACAATTTTTTAATTTGAAAATAATTAATAT
>DXJA01000300.1 GCA_019056875.1 Candidatus Jordarchaeum madagascarense | reverse complement strand
ATTTTTTTGGCGAATTATATAGGTTTTTAATTTGACAAAATTAACCAATGGCGTCTTCTAATTATCTGTGGTGTTCAACAATGATTCGTAACTTTGATTCAATTTGTTATAGGATTTATTGGCTTTCTTTTAACTTTTTAACATCCTCTAAGAATTTGAGTAGGATTTTCACTTTTTCGTTTTCTTCGTTAAGTCTAACGATTCGCATTTGTTTCCATCTGGTTATTTCCTCAACTAAATTTTGATTTAAAAGGTGTTTTACGACTCTGCCTACTGTGCTGTGAGCTACTTCTGCGCGCTCTGCGATTTCTGATAGGTTAAAGGCTTTACCCCTATTTTCAAGTAGAAACTGCAAGATTTTAATTTGGGCTTTTCCGTCAAAGATCTCTTCTAATTCTCTCACTATTATTCACGCCTAGAATTTAATATACGATACGTGTTCCCAACTTCTCGCCTGCAACTATTTTCAATATGCTCTTAGGGTCTTCGCCATTAATTATCCATGTAGAAATTTTTGACCTTTCCAAAATCTTCAATGCCACTGGATCAAATAGCTCATATTTCCCGGCAAAAAAGCCTTTCTCATTAATTATCTCCTGAATTTCATTAATTGTAACTTTGTCTAACTTTTCTGCGCTTGGATCTTTCTTTGGGTCCTTAGTATAAACCCCATCTACATCTGTGGCATTTATTAATATGTCCGCTTTTATTCGCTCTGCGACAAGTGCCGCAACGGCATTGGTTGACTGTCCGGGTTGCAAACCCCCCGCCAAGACTATTTTACCAGTGGCAGCAGCTCCTGCAACCTCTTGCAGAGTTTCGGGAATTGTGGGGTAAGCCTCTTTATCCAATGCCCCAATCATTATTTGAGCGTTCAATTGAGCAGCTCTTATCCCAATCTCGTCACAGAGACCTTCAGCAGCCCCCAGTTTACGAGCGGCTTCGATATACTTTCTTGCAGTTTTACCTCCTCCCACAATAATGCATGCTACCTCTTTTTTCTCTTTTCTAAGTTTTAGGACCACTTTTGCATACTCGGCTAAACGCTCTATTCTTATGTCTCCCTTCTCATCTTGAATTAGGGAACCCCCTATTTTTAGAACAATTCTCATTTTGCAGCACCACTCTTTTCTAGGTAGAATAATGATAATTTTAAATAAGCTTCTTTTGTATAATCCTGATAATTTCTATATATCCGTTTTTATAATTAAACTTCCGCTTAATGAACTAACCATCTCAATGGATATAACTCTCTAAGAAAAGTTTAAGACTGTCAAAGTATTTGCATAATATGTTGTTAAAATTTTTATTTAGAGTACTTGAAAATTATTAATGAACGGAAAATTTCTCTCTTAGTAGTTGCCCAAAAAATCTAAACGGAATTTTTGGCATTTATAAGTAGGGAAAACTCATGTGTGTTTAACTTGCCTTTTTGAATACACTGGGATTTTTCTATTTTTAATCAATCAAATTACAGTATAAAGGTGTTTAGCATTGGTACAAGAGGAAGAGATGAAACGGTCATCATTTGAAAGATATAAACTAAAAAAAACATTGGAAGTCTTAGAAAAGAAGAAAGGTTATCATACTGAGCTAGTGTCTTTATACATACCTCCAGAGAGGCAAATCAGCGATGTTACCAATTATCTTAAACAAGAGTATGGAACGGCCTCTAACATCAAATCCAAATCTACAAGGAAAAACGTGATGGATGCGATTCAAAAAATTCTAGCTTTACTCAAAAATGTTCCCAAACCTCCACCAACCGGCCTAGCCATTTTCTGCGGGGCAATTCCCACCAACGGCCAGGGTACAGAACGAATGGAGCTAACCACCATTGTTCCACTTGAACCTATTAAAATCTACAAATATCACTGTGATAACAAATTTTTCCTAGACCCTCTAAAAGAAATGCTAGTTGAAAAAGAAACTTACGCCCTTATAGTTATCGATAGATCAGAAGCAGATTTCGCTACCCTAAAAGGTAACCATTTGGAAATTCTTAAAAAAATTACTTCTGGTGCTCCCGGAAAACATAGTGCTGGAGGCCAATCACAAAGAAGATTCGAAAGACTGATTGAGCAGGCGGGGCATGAGTTTTTCAAACGGGGCGGAGAGTACGCAAAGGAGTTATTCCTCGAAATCCCAGACCTGAAAGGGCTGTTAATAGGTGGCCCTGGCCCCTCAAAGAATAAATTTGCAGAAAGTAACTATCTTGACTATCGACTAAAGAATGCCATTCTCGGAATCGTTGACCTATCATACACTGGGAGCCCGGGAATCGATGAATTAATTGACAAGTCTCGGGACATACTTCAGAATGTACGATATTCCGAGGAAAAGAGTTTGGTGCAAAAGTTTCTAACTATGCTAGTGAAGGATGATAGCCTAGTAGCCTATGGTGAAAAGGAAGTTCGACAAGCACTTAACCAGGGTGCGGTGGGCACCCTACTGCTATCCGAAGACCTTGATATATTACATGTCACAATTAGCTGCCCCAACTGTAACTACAGAGAAGAGACAACAATTAAAAAGGAACAATTACCCTCCCTAGAACAAGAAACTCAGTACCGCCACTGTCCCAAATGTGACAGTTCCTTACTATCCATTGAAACATTAAAACCAATAATCGATGAACTGGGGGAACTTGCTGAACAAACAGGAGCCGATGCAGAAATCATCTCCTCCGAAACGGAAGAAGGACAACAGTTAAAACAGGCATTCGGCGGCATTGCGGCATTACTACGCTATAGTCTGGACCACTAATCCCTAAAAAAGAATAACATTATTAAAAAGCAGAATTTTTTAATAAAACTTCAATGAAGTATTTCTAAAAATATTAGCTCTTTCGAAAATTAGAATTAAAGTTAAGTGATGAGGAGGAGAGTTTTTTTCTCTCCTCCGGAGATCTGTCGTCTGGGGGTCTCCTTATTCGATGGTGGTGGGGGCATAATCTTTTTGTTGGTAGGGGGAGTAAGAATAATAATGTAGCTTAGCTACAAACATAACCATTGCTATTTATATTTTTGTTGTTCTACTACATAAATATTTTGGTTTGTACACAATCATACATTTCAAAATAAATATAACCGTATAACCATTTTTTTATAAATTTAAAAAGAAACACTAAATTCTTTTTGCGAATAATGTATCATAGCTACGGAAAAATTTAAATTTTATAAAAATAAGCATATTTTTAAAAAGTAGTAGCCTACTACAATTTCCAATCAAAATAAAAAAAGGGCAGCAAAAACGGGAGAAGATAAACACCCCTCAAAACCCAAACAATGAACCACATAAACCTTTTCAAAACACAACTTATAGAACGCTAAGCGAAGTGAGGTACAATGAGCCAAGTAGAAAAAGAAAAGGTACTAGACCTCATGCAAAAGGTCGGTTTCACCGATTACGAAGCCAGAGTATACATAACACTGGTCACAGAAGGCTCCCTAAATCCCACACAACTATCAAACCTATCAGGAGTACCACGACCAAATGTCTACGCAGTCCTAAAAAAACTAATGCGAAAAGGATTCGCAGAAAGAGAAGCCGTAAAACGCGCACCACTCTACTCCGCAGTCCCCCCCGACATAGTCCTATCAAGCATAAAAGATGACCTGAAAAACAAGGAAGAATACGCTGAAAACCTCAAAAAATGGTTCCAAGAAGACCTAATCGTAGCACCAGGACGAGTACCAACAGCCTGGCTAATCGACGGAGAAAAAAGAATAAACGAAATAGCAGAAGAACTACTACAACGCTCAAAAAACCGCATCCACGCCATAATAACACCCACATACCTTAAATCAAACAAGGAGTCAAAAGGCATATTCAAAATACTGGAAGAAAAGGCCAAACAAAATATCGAAATCATTGCCGGATGGAAAATCAACCAAGACACCCTAGAAATAGCCCAAACCCTAAACCAATACGGAACAATATACCACTGGTCACTCGGAGAAACCCCCATAGGCACCTACATAGCAGATGGAAAAGACTGCCTAGTCACATTCATAGGAAAATGGGAGCCAATACTCGTATACGACCTCGGAATATGGATCCGAAACCCCACATACGTAAAACCCTTCGAATACCTAACAGAAAGACTACTATCACTCAACATCACCGCAAAAACCAGAATAAAAGAACTAGAAAAACAAAAAACATAAATAAAAAACCCAACCCCAAAAAACAAAAAAAGCTATAGAAAGCTACAAACCCACAACCTATACCGGTTTTAAGGAGTAGGATCCAAGACTATGCT
>DXJA01000299.1 GCA_019056875.1 Candidatus Jordarchaeum madagascarense | reverse complement strand
GAGATACACTACAAGTAGAAATAATTCCTAAATAAAGTTTTACAGGTTCCCATTTTTTTTAAAAAAAAATAGAAATAAAAAAGAGAGAGTTAGTATTGGGCTTTCGCTTTTTGCGCTTCCTGTTCTCTCAGCACTCGTCTCAAAGTCTTACCGACCAGACTCTTGGGAAGACTCTCCACAAACTCTAAGAACCTCGGATACTTGTAAGCCGCCATGTGATCTCTACACCAGTAAAGCATATCATCCTCAGTAATCTTGTCCTTAAAATCGGGCTTCAAAACAATAAACGCCTTGATCTGCTCACCCGCCTCAGGGTCAGGTATACCAATCACCGCAGCATCCATGACCGCAGGATGCTCAAACAGCACCTCCTCAAGCTCCCGAGGATACACACTGTGACCCTTATACTTGATTATGTCTTTGGTGCGATCCACGATGTAGAAGTGGCCCTTCTCATCCATTCGTGCAAGGTCGCCAGTCTTCAACCAATTCTTACCGCCCGCCTTAAAGAACACCTTTTCAGTCTCCGCAGGACGATTCCAGTAACCCTTCATCACCTGAGGACCATTAATCACTAGCTCACCCAGCTCACCAATAGGCAGGAACTCATTAGTCTCTGGATCCACGATGCTTGCCAGAGTATTCGGAATCGGGGGGCCGACAGAACCAAAATCACCGCCAAAAATCTGAGCGCAACGAGTATGAGTAACCGGACTAGCCTCAGTCAAACCATAGCCCTCACTAAGAGGATTACCCGACAACGCCTCCCACTGCCTAGCAATCTCCACAGGAGTCGGAGCCGCACCCATATTAAGATACTTCAAACAAGAGAAATCAACATCACGAGACTTCGGATGATTCAGCAACATGATCAAAATAGCAGGAACCGCAAGCAACATGTCCGGCTTAAAACTCTGAATCGCGTCAAGAATCGGAACAGGATCAAACTGAGTAAAACAAATAGCACGCGTATTCGCTATAGCACCAGTAGCAATCTCAACTGTCTGACCATAAATGTGATACCAGGGTAATACCGAAATCGACTTTGTTATATCAAGGCTCCACATTTTGTTTAAAGTTTCTGTAATGGGCTTTATCTGTAACGCGTTTGCATAAATGTTGTAGTGTGTAAGCATTGCACCCTTAGGCAGGCCGGTTGTGCCACCTGTATACTGGAGCACTGCCACGTCTTCTGTGGGTTTTATCTTTACTTTTGGTGGGTTGGGTGGTGTTTTCTGCATCAGCTCGTCGTAGTTCAATACTTTATCTAGGTCTTCTCTTTCGATTTGGAGCCTCTCTCCCATTAGGTTGCAAACAATAATGTTTTTGAGCCGGGTTTCATCTTTAACCTGTTTCACGTTGTTGTAGAAAAGATCCATTGTTATTAGGGTTTGGGCTCCGCTGTCTTTTAACTGGTAGCCAACCTCACGAGGCACAAACAATGGACTGATAGCAGTAACTGTAGCCCCCGCTAATAAAATTCCAAAGTACGAAATCAGGAACTGTACACAGTTGGGAAGGTAAATCGCCACCACATCGCCCTTTCTTATTCCCAAGTTGTATAGAACGGTTGCGAATTTATTAGCCAATTCTTGTAGCTTTACGCGGTTGTACTCCTTACCATAAAAAATGGTGTTGACGACCTCACCGAATTTTTTTGCAGCTTCATTGAACATGTCAGGTAAAGACTTGTTTTTGGGAATTTTAACCTCCTTGGGATAACCCTCCGGATAGTATTTCAACCAGATTTTTTTCTTAACATAGTCAGGCAATTTCGCAGACTTTTTCAAACCAAACATACTTAAAATCCACCCTAAAAGCATTTGTTTTAGTATAACTTATTGATTCACGAATTTATAAATAATACCACGAACAGTAATATTATAAAATCAAATAATCTTCTAAAAAAACAAAAATATAGACAACATTTTCTCAATCTTTAAAAATAAAACAAAAAAAGAAAAAGAAATGAAAAAGAAGTTTTTAGGATTACTTCTTTTTCTTCTCGGCATCCTGCTCTCTTAGAACTCTTCTTAGGATTTTGCCCACACTGGTCTTGGGAAGCTCATTTACGAACTCCACGAATCGGGGATACTTGTAGGCCGCAACCCGCTCCTTTAACCAGTTCTTCATCTCTTCCTCGGTCACCTTGCCTTTACTATCCTCTTTGAGTACGATGACTGCCTTTATGTTCTCCCCGGCTTCAGGGTCCGGTATACCGATAACTGCAGCCTCCATAACGGCGGGGTGCTCAAATAGGACCTCCTCGATCTCCCTGGGGTAAACGCTGTGTCCCTTGTACTTGATTATGTCCTTGGTGCGATCCACAATGTAGAAGTATCCCTCCTCATCCATCGTTGCCAGGTCACCAGTTTTGAGCCACTTGTATCCTCCAGCCTCGAAGAACACCTTCTTGGTTTCCTCCGGTTTGTTCCAGTAGCCCTGCATCACCTGAGGACCGCTAATAACCAGCTCTCCCATCTCTCCAATGGGCAGGAACTCGTTAGTTTCTGGATCCACAACGCCGGCCAGAGTATTGGGTATCGGTGGACCGATGCTACCCAATTTTTCACCGAATAGCTCGGCTTGTCGAGTGTGGGTGACCGGACTGGCTTCAGTTAAACCATAGCCTTCGCTGAGCGGCCATCCTGAGACTTTCTTCCACTGCTTCGCAACCTCATCCGGGGTCGAAGCGGCGCCCATATTCATGTATTTAACACAAGAGAAATCTGTTTCCTTAGATTTGGGGTGGTTCATGAACTGAATGAGCATAGTGGAAACTGCCAATATTTGCCAGGGCTTAAACTTGTTAATAGCGTCAAGAACCATTTCGGTGTTGCGTGGATCTGCAAAAACCACAGCGGTTGAATCGACTATCTGTGCGGTCACAATCTCGCATGTCTGACCGTATATGTGATACCAAGGAAGTAAGCAGATAACTTTAATAATAGG
>DXJA01000298.1 GCA_019056875.1 Candidatus Jordarchaeum madagascarense | reverse complement strand
AGTTTTAGATCGATTTTTGAAATATTTTTCCAAGCCCCTAACAGAATATTTCAATATGTGTGTAGGGTCTCCTTTAAAATGAGGACTTAAGGGATTAGGCATTGTTATTAATATGGTTTTATTGGTTACTCTTTCAAGTTCATCTAACGGTTCTAAACAATTAAAATGTTCAACTATTTCTGAGGCCCATAAAGCATCGAATATCCCATTCCTAAAAGGAATACTTCTAGCGTCTGCTAAAACAAATTCGTAACCTTCCCGAGTAACTTCTGTGGGGGTTCCTTTTTTTATATCCAATGCGACAACATGCTTAGCTTTTTTAGATAGATATGGTATGTATACACCTGAACCAGATCCAAGATCTAAGATTATGTGACAATATGGTAACTTAATCTGGATGAGAAATAGTTTTCTTGGTTCAATTCTATTTTTGGTACCTCTCCATCTAATTTTGAGGGGCTTTTCTTTCTTTACCATGTTTGGCACTGTCTTTTAATATTTTCCCACAATTTAATATTCAAGAAAGTTTCCTTTTCTTTGGACAAATTAATTTAGTCTTATAAAATTAGGGTAAACTATTTATATAATTTGTTTGATTATATGAATACTTTGATACTCATAGCGATGTAGAATGGCTAACCCGCCTGCAGAAAGGAGTTTCCATAAATTTATATTCATGATTTAAAACCTTAAAACTTTACAAAGGAAATAAAACCGACTGATTTTAAATCGGTTTGTAATTAAAAGGAAAACAATTTATAAACTTGATAACAGTGGTTTGGAAAAATTGGATGCACCTAAACCTAATATACGTTATGAACATTTTTGGACTTTTTTAAAAAATAAATTTGTTCTTTCTGGATTAGTGGTGAGGCTTATTCTGGCTCCCTTCTTCATACACCAGTATGATTTTACCGAAATCGTCTCTGCGGCTAGAGCCTATTACTCTTCTTGGACTCTTACCTATTTTACCTACTGGCCCTATCCTCTGTTTTCTTATTTACTCTTATTAATTTCTTATTTTCCAGCAGATTTAATTAGCGACGGTTTTTACCTATTCGGGCAATCTATCTCAGTATCAGAGAAATTATTTATTAAATTACCTTTCATTATTTCTGATCTACTCACAGCGTATGTACTATACCGCATTTTATCGGAAAATGGAAAAGAAAAATATGCTATGTTCATTACCTTATTTTATTTGTTAAATCCTCTTTCAATTTATATGAGTTCGGTTCTTGGCAATTTTGACCCTATTACAATTCTATTTTCTGTTTTAAGCTTCTATCACTTTTTGCATAGAAGGTATGGTCTCAGCGGTTTGGAGCTTGGTATTGGTTTTGGGATAAAGTTTCAACCTGCAATTCTAATTCCTATCTTTCTATTATTTATGTGGAATGAGGCAAAAGGGAAAATTCCGAAGTTCATTTTATGTTTCGGAGTCCCGGCAACCTTATCTTTGATACTGCAGGCAATAATCTATTATGACCCCCTTACTCATTACTGGAGTTTTGGATTGCTTACTCCAAACTTCATTTCCTATTCTAGAAATCTTCTTATATTACAGATGGACCCGAATATGACGTATCGCGCTCTTCTTTTAAGATTTGGATTTTATGAAATATTGCAGTACGGTACTTTAATTACTGTGGCTGTTTTTGCTGGATTATTTTTACTTTTTATTTTTCTTGTCAAGTATAAAGGGCTTTTTGAGCGTTATTCCCAGTCTAGATTGGAATACCTTGCCGCATGTGTGATAGCGGTCTATATTATATTCTATCTTTCATACGATAGAATAGGTCAGTATTATGCTCTTTGGGCTCTCCCCTTCTTATTGATCTTCTTCTCTTTTAGAGATCTTAATAGATTTTTACTTTTGACTTTTAACTTTATACCTTTAGTACAAAACTTCTCACGTGACAGTATTTTCTATTATATGAATGGAAACTACACCTCAATTGGAGTTGGTTGGATTGCTGGATATGCAACGCCATACGGTGTTGGTTGGGGCATGGGAGTAGCTGCGGGCTTTGTGTTCTCTCTGACCTGCGTTTTAATATTCGTATCATTATTCAGGGATACTTTCGATATTTATCAACCATTTAAAAAAATATACCAGTTTTTTAACCAGATTTCAGAAAGAAGGAAAACAATTCTTTTGAGTCTACTGCTGATATCTATCTACTTTCTACTGCTTTCTTCTATGAACATTAATGAGCTCTACTGGTCAGGATACCCCGTAACGTTCTATCTTCCCATGGAGTGGGGAATTATTCCCCAACAGGCGCAGTATTTACTTAGTTTCCTCCTCCTCTTTGGTTTGCCTTTATCACTTTTTATATCAATATCTTTGCGTGCTAATGCTTTGGAACCGGATAGAAATAGATGGAGATATTTGAAGCTAGCAATATTGTTAATATCAATTTCACTTTTAATCATCTTGGGTTGTATTATACTTAATGCTACGCTACCCTACATTGCATCCGGAAATGGATTCTTTTATGGCTGGATTCCAGTTTTTGGAATTCTAAGAGTTTTATGTGAACATGGAGGAATAATTACAACAGGCCTTATACTAATTTCCTCTGCTATTGCTCTCGACTTGTTATCCAAACCATGGACCCCTAGTTCCGCTCCTTCAAATTTCATTGAGTTAAAGTGCTAATTATAACTTAACCAATACATACTTATTCAGGAATTAAATGTCAATTCATGAACGGTGTATCCCTTTTAACTTT
>DXJA01000297.1 GCA_019056875.1 Candidatus Jordarchaeum madagascarense | reverse complement strand
TTCTAATATCTATACCCCTTACTTGCTTTCTATGTGTCTGTGTATTATTTGTGTTGTCTTTTTTTTTTGTGCGCACTTTTATTTTTGAGTATTTTTTGTTTTTTTCAAGAAGAAGACGGAAGAAGATATTAAAAGGGGACTGGAGGGAAGACGTGTGCTCTTCCGATCTCAGAAGGGTGAATAACATTAATGTTGGGAATTAAAAAGGCTTTCACCGATGTAAAAGGATATATCTTCACAGACCACTGCTGGGCAGTGACCAAGGCGCTGGACACTGGGATGTTTGATAGACTATTCCATGAAATCAGCCATTGGTGGGATTTCTACCGGGGAGGCGGAAGCAGCAACATGGAAACAGCATTCGAAGACTTTCTCAAAAAAACTCAAGGTAGCATTACTAAGAAAACCTCAGTTATTATTCTCAGTGATTGCAGGGACTATCTGGGATCCCGAGAAGTCTATGGCAGCCTAAGAGGACACCCCCGCTCAGCATACCGGATAGCCAAACTCGTTAAAATGTCCAAAAGACTAATTATTCTTAACCCTGAAGATCCCAAATTCTGGAATACCGGTGACTCCGTGGTGAACTACTATGTTCAAGAGGGTGCGGAGTGCTATCCAGTTAAAAACCTTCAAGAGCTAGCCAATATGGTGATTCTGGCTGCGAAGAAAGACATAAATCCCTATCTTAGATAGGTTTTAATATTGTTTAAAGAAGGGAGACTTAAATGGAACTTTTTGAAGCGATAAAAAATAGGAGAAGCATTCGAGACTACAACAAGACTAAACCCGTTTCCAAAGAAACTATTGAGAAAATCGTTGAAGCTGCCAGGTGGGCTCCCACAGCGGGCAACCAACAACCAATAGAGGTGGTAGTGGTTTTTGACCAAGAAACGAGGGAGAAGCTGGCTTCTTTATCCGGCTACGCCCCCTACGTTAAGGATTCTCCGGTAGCTCTGGTGGTATGTGTTAATCAAAAAAAGTATGGTAAAAGATATGATAAAGCTGGTGAATTCTTCAAGCCTATGGATGCATCCGCTGCAATACAGAACATGATGCTTGCATCCTACGGATTAGGTTTAGGAACCTGCTGGGATTCGGTGCTAAACAAAAATGCCATAAGAGAACTGCTGAACATTCCCGAATTTGTAGATCCGTTCAGCATCATAGCTCTGGGTTATCCCTCTAAGATGCCTGAAAATCCGCCCAAAAGAAGACTGCTTGAAGAAATGATACACTGGGACACCTACTAGAGCTAAAAAATTAGAAATAATTCATTATGATTATTAATCTTTAGTCTCCTTTTTTTAACAATAATTATCTCAGTAATGGGATTTCTAGAATTGCCTTGCGGCAAAAAACGGTTTTAATACAAGTTGTTTAGGGGTTCAGGTTGTGCCGACGATTATTCCCACTACTCCCAAGAGCATAATTCTTAAGAGAAACTATGCTGACGGCTGGTTTCTCGAAAAATACGCTATGAATATCTACCGTGGCTGCCAGCACGCCTGCGAATACTGTGACGGAAGATCCGAAAGATACTATTTAGATTTGGATATCGGAAGCAAGATTTACATAAAAGTTAATGCTCCAGAGCTCGTAAAAAAGGGGTTAAGAAAAAAGGAAAAAGGAATAGTAGCTGTTGGTGGAGGAATAGGGGACTCCTATCAGCCATTAGAGAAAAAATATGAAGTAACAAGAAAGGTTCTTGAAGTCATAAAAGAGTTAAATTTTCCCATTTTTATTCTGACCAAATCCAGTCTGGTGGAGAGAGACATTGATTTAATCAAAGAAATAAACGAGCAAAATCTAGCACTGGTAGCCTTTTCTATCACAAGCCTTGATGAGGATGTTTGGAAAACCTGGGAGCCACGCGCTTCTCCCCCCGAAGAAAGATTTAGAGTAATTGGGAAATTTTCACAGATTGGAGTTCCGACTGGTCTGGTAATGATGCCTACTCTACCCTTCATTTCCGATAGCACAGAATCCATTGAGAAACTTGTTTCCAGAGCAAAAGAGGAGGGAGCAAGCTTCGTTATTGCAGGAGGATTAACGCTAAGGGACCGCCAGAAAAACTACTATTACCAAAAACTACAAGAAAATTATCCAGAACTAGTGTTAAAATACAACCAGATATGCAGCGAACATGGATATCACGCAAATGAAGAATACAATCAAAAATTGAACGAAATTGTTCTGCAAGCATGCAGAAAGTATGAAATACCCCTCAGAATCCCCCACAAAGTTTTCCATGGAAAAATCGAAGTCAAAGACGAGGTCTCACACGTACTCCAACAAATAGGATACCTACTAGACATAATAGGAAAAAGAGGAAGCGCTTATCGAAAAGCTGCAAACCAGATTTTCAAGACCACACAGGATATAACCAAACTCACAAAAGAAGGAAGAATAACCGAAATCCCTGGAATTGGAGAAAAAATTGGTAAAGTAATCGAAGAAATAATACAAACTGGAGAAAGTGAATATTATCTCAAACTAATGAAACTCTAAAAATAAAAAATTTATAAAAGATACAAATTATAAAATTTTGAAGAAAAATCAAACTTTTTGGGCGAATGCAAAATTCAGTGATATGGGGATTGATGTTGTTTAAGATTTCCAATAAATATTGGACATCCATTATTCTAAATAGAATCAAACACTAATATGATAAGTTTTTAATTAATAAATTAAAAAAGGTAATGAAAATCAAAAATTTTGAGGCGTATAATATATGATAATTAATGTTCACGCACATCTTGATCGTAAGGAATTGTATTCTGATAAATATTGGGAACAGGTTGCGGATGGTTTAGCAAAACGATTAAGTCTATCAAAGGAAATAACGATGGAAAAAATTGTAAAACCATTCTCTACTTCTAAGAAGTATCATGCTGAAGGTTTTGTGGAAGTATTAGATAAGCTGGGAGTGGATAAAGCTATAATTACAGCAATGGATTTTGGGTTGTCAATTGCTGGTGAACCCAAATGGTCTATTGAAGAGATTAATCGTTGGATTGCAAGCCAAGCAGAAGAATATTCTGATAAGCTTGTTGCTCTTTGTGCCGCGGATCCTAGAAGAGGTGATCGGGCTATTAAATTACTTGAAAAGGCTGTCTTAGAGTGGGATATGAAAGGTGTCAAAATGCATCCTACAACAGGATTCTACCCGGATAATCCTGAGTTCTTTCCCTTTTACGAGAAATGCGTGGAACTTGATGTTCCCCTTCACTCTCATACGGCAGCGTTAACGCCTCTTCTGGTAGAATCTAAATATGCGAATCCTATTTACCTTGATAGTGTAGCCGTTAATTTTCCTGAATTGAAAATCATCATGATTCATTTTGGTGGATTAAGTTGGACTAGAAAATGCACGGAAATAATGTGTTCAAGACCTAATATTTATACCGAAATCTCAACACATCAAATAAATGCCCTTACGATGCCTCAACAATGGCTAACCAATTTGAGAGGATTTCTCGATACACCTACAATGTTTGGAGCACCTCTTAGTGATAAAATAATGTTTGGGTCTGATTGGCCTTATCTTGAATACGCGATGAAAGAGGATGTTTGGATCGACTGGATTAAAAATATTCCAGAAGAAGGTAAAAAATACGGCTTGAAATTTGAAGAAAGAGAAATAAGTAAAATTCTTGGTGTTAATGCGAAAAAAATTCTAAAATTATGAACCATCGCTAAATTTTATAACAACCAACTTTTTGGTGATCATAATGGGTTACACTTCGGCGAGGGCTAAGTGGAAGGATCAAAAGGAGAAACAGGAAAATGAATTTATACGGTCTGCCTTAATGTTGGAGAAGTATCGGAAGTCTTCCACTCCCCAAAAGTATCTTTGCGCGTATCAGAATTTTAATAAGAAAAAAAGAAAAGATACTAAGGGTTAAGTTAAGGATAACTTGTGATTAATGAAAAATTAGATTTTACTCAAAACGTTATTAAACATTCCTTTTATTCTGGGAATGAATGGTCAAGATTTATTGGGAAAAATGAAAGGAGGTTTCACTTGAAATGGGCAAACAAGAAATATATAAAGGTACAATTCGCTGTTTAGTGACGGGAGAATCAAGAATAAATGTTTCAGGCCGGATGACTTATGGGAGCTTTGCGAGAGTTTATTTTGTCATAAAATTAGAAGAAAGAATTGGAATTGGAGGACTTCCTGATGAAATTCTAGTTTACTCTGCCAGTTTCGGTTATTTTAGGAAAGGTGATAAAGTGATTCTAAAAGGAAGAATAGTTAAGGAAGATCTTAAAAAATGGGATAGGAAGTTACATGATTGTTGCAACCAGTTTCTATAATGAATCTCTTGAGTTTGGAATTTAAGCATCTAGGTAATTGTATTTATCCTGATAATTTTGAATGGAAATTACTCATTTCTTGGCACTGATTTGTTTGTTAAGAGATTAGGTGATTAATCTACTAAGAAGACATTATCCGCACATACTGAGGTACCGGTTTTGGGGGAAATACTTATAGCGCTCCACAAAAGTAATGCGGGTTTTTATTTTTGGTGTACGAGGAGGTTCTCTATGGGTGTGAGGGAGCACACACTCGTGACGCGTTCGGGTGGTGTGTT
>DXJA01000296.1 GCA_019056875.1 Candidatus Jordarchaeum madagascarense | reverse complement strand
ATTCTTTCATCAAATACAGAAATTAGCTCTGACTTTTGAAACTTTCGTATTAAACCTAGTTCAAAAAATATTTTATATCAAAATTCTCCAACTGTCAAAAATTAGAATAACTAAATGTTGTGTAGCAAAATTTCTTGGGGGAATTACGTCAATTCCCTATAATTTTTGAATTCTCTGGCTTTTATCTGATGATTTTTTATTATGGTTCTTTTTGAGTTCATTCTTCCAATACAGTATCTTTATTAATTTTTTTGGTTTGTAGCTTTTGCTTTTCTACTACTAGTGAGTCTTCGGGCACATCTTCCCATAGGTTTATGTTGGGCCCTATTAGGCTGTTAGGTCCTATTTTGACTCCGGGCATTATTGTGGTCCCTATTCCTGTTTTTACGTTGTCTCCTATCATTGCCCCCAGTTTTCTCCTTCCGGTATCCACTTTCTCACCCTTTACCGGTGTTACAATACATTTATCGTCCAGCCTCAGATTTGCTGTGATTGTTCCAGCACCCAAGTTCACGTTCTCTCCGATAATACTATCTCCAATGTATGATAAGTGTGCGACATTCGTTTTATCCAAAATAATTGTGTTTTTGATTTCGCAAGCATTACCCACATGGCATTTGTTTCCGATAGTAGTGCATTCCCTAATGTAGGTGTTTGGTCCAATGTCACAGTTCTCTCCGATATGAACTGGCCCCTTTATGTAGGTTCCTGACCTGATGATGGTGTTTTTACCAATGTATACGGGGTGAATTATGGTTACTCTTTTTTCTTTTTTTCCCATTATTTTAGATTTTGCGTCTTTGATGAGAGTTTTATTTGCATCTAACAGATCCCAAGGATGACCCAAATCAAACCAGTAACTTGTTATATTGTACGGAAGTATAGTTTTTCCCTGATTTATTAGCATTTGAATAGAGTCTGTTATCTCGTATTCTCCCCGCTGTGATTTTTTCGTTTTTCTTATGACTTCGAAAATTTTTGGGCTGAACAGGTAGATACCGGCATTCACATAATCATATGGTGATGTTTGGGCTGGTTTCTCAACAATTTTTATTACTTTATCGTCTTCGATTTTGACGATTCCATACTTTGAGGGATCTGGAACTTGTGTTACTGCGAGAATGGCATCTGGTTTTTCTCTCTCGAATTTGCTTTTCAACCCGTGGTATGTTGTTTCTTTTGTTATCACGTCCCCATTAATTAGTAGAAAAGGTTCATTATTTACGAATTTTTCGGCTAATTTTGTTGCGTCAGCTGTACCCAAAACTTCGGGTTGCTCTGCATAGGATATTTTGATTCCTAATTTTTCGCCGTCTCCCAGAGTTTTTATTATCCTTTCTTTGAGATATCCCACTACAATAAGAACATCATTGATTCCAATGTTTTTCAAAGCACTTAATGTGTGTTCAAGAAGTGGCTTTCCCGCAATTGGAAATACGTGTTTGGGGCGTGTAAGTGTGAGTGGTCTTAGCCTAGTTCCTTCACCTGCGGCTGGAATGACTGCTTTCAACTATAATCACCTAATTATCTATTATCACAGCTAACATGATTTTTAGTTTAGTAGGGAATGAATTTTTGTAAGGGGTCTCTTTGAATTATTTCTTCTAATTCTCTTAATTTTATTCCCTTCAGTTCATCTCCGAATATTTCACACTTTTCTTTAATATTGATATCTTCAAATGGGCGTATTACTATTTCCGCTTCGTAGCCCTGTTGTGTTTTCACAAAAATGTGTAGATATGTTTTTTTTTCGGTTTCTATGGTTTTTGTGGTTCTTTCCTGCCTAATTAATTTGTATTTACTCTGATTTATTGCTTCTATCACAGTTTTTTCGTTATCACTGTACACTCTAATATCAATGTCGCTTCCTTTGTGTGCTGTTCCTCGCCATACCGAGCCTACGAGGACTGGGCTAAACCTTTTAAGAACTTTCATGATTTCCAAAGCTTCTTCTCGCATGTTTTTAAGATGCTCGCCTTTTTGCTGTCCCTCAAGCAAATCAGATAGCTGGTCTAATTCCTCGGCGATTTCTCTGTTGGAAGGTAGAATTTTTACACCTAGAGATTTTGCCGCCTCACGTTTAGCGGTATAATACTCACCTGCCAACCCGTAATAAAGAAGACGGGCGGCCTCCTTTGCTACCTGAGATTTCTTATCCAGATTCATCACCAAAAAAATTTTTTAATAATTTCTAGTATCTATTACTGCCTTTTCCAAATTTAAAATTCTTCAAGCTTTTTTGTAAAAAGATGTGGCGTATTTAATTTTTTGTAGATTTGAATCTAGTATCGGACTTTTTGAGAATTAAAAAAAAGGTGGGGTATTACTAATTTTTCAGATTTTTTCTGCACAATCTTTGAAGTAAATTACCCCATTTAAAACTATAACTATACCAGCAATCACTGCCAAAATGAGTGCGATCATCCAGAATACACTTGAGCTGGATGCCGAGAGCAATAGAATCTGATGTACTAAGGCGATACCATATACCAAACCTGCCATAGCGGTAAAAACGTAACGAATGCTTTCCTTTTGGTCTACTCTAGAAATTTTTAGAAGCAATCCAATACCGAGTGCTATAAGCGCGGCTCCCTCTATTTGCGGTTCTCCCATAAACAGAGATGAGGGTAGCAGGGTCATAGAAACGAATTGAGGAATCTGTGAGGTAGTAAGTGCTATCCTGGTCCATTCGGCAAGAGCTAGTAACCAGACTGCAACAGTTCCTAGGGGAAAAACTATTCCTTTAAGACTCTCTTGAACATTCGGAATAATCCAATTTATAAAAGCTAATACTATGAGTAATATGGCGGCAATTAGTAAAGTGTACTGCCAGAACCCTGTGGTTAAGTTGATTGGAAACCCGAATGCTGCTATTTGAAAGGTTGCTTGATCATATAACCAAATTGTGGACATTTGCATTCCGGCTATAGCTAACAGAAGCAAGTATAATGATCCCAATAAGAAACCAGCAATCATGCAAATCCTCTGCAATCCACTTCTTTCCTCTAGCAAATAGAATGACAAACCGTAGAACACTAGCATTAGGCCTGCACCAGCAAAACAGATAGCGGCAATTCTAGTAATTAAGAGTGGTAAAAGTGCCATATAATATAAAATAAAACCAATTAAGCTGGGATTCATCAGCAAGAACCAATATTGTGCTGTTTCACGCGAAACGATATAGGCTATGCCGGTCAATATGATTGCTAGGCCTAATATGATCATGGTTAGAGGCAGCATTCTTCCCGAGAATTCTTTAAATCCGGTAGATATTCTTCGTTTTGGTCTTGGTTTTGGTCGCGCTGGTCGACTGGGCTTCGTTTCTCTGGCAACTGGTTTTGTCCTTTGTTCTCTTGTTGTCTCATTCTCAGTCATTTTAAAACACCATAATCCCGTTTATTTTCTACTATAAGAACCTTTGTAATTTAAAAATTTTTTTATATTGCACACAGGCGACAATGAGTCTATTATTTATTATATGATGATTCTTTTATGGGTTTATTGATT
>DXJA01000295.1 GCA_019056875.1 Candidatus Jordarchaeum madagascarense | reverse complement strand
TGCTTGATATGATAGAGATGTGCGGAATTGGGGAAGCCAGAAGAATAGGAGATGGCAGAGTAAAAATAAAAGAAAAAACCAGAAACAGAAAGCGTGCAGCCGCGTTAATTGGCAGCGGGATACTAGTCATAATCATTTTTCCAATCATTGCAATTTACTTTTCACTAGTTATAGATTCTTGGTTCAACTTTCCAAAGTTAATTCCAGAACCCTTAAACTTCGTCATCGCCGCCATAATTTTGTCGATTGGATTTTTCTGGGCCATATGGTCCAATGTTGACCTTTTCCGAAAAGGTGAGGGAACTCCAGTACCTACAGAGGAGACGCAGACAAGGATACTTGTGGTTAACGGGGCTTACAAATACACTAGAAACCCCATGATATTTGGTTACATACTCATGTGGATAGGTTTGGGATTAATATTCAATAGTGTGTTCCTCACATTCGGAATCACAGCCATAGTAACCATACTTCTTGTTGCGCTGGTCAAACTCTGGGAAGAGAAAAATCTAGAGGAGCGTTTTGGAGAAGCCTACATCGAATATAAACGCAAAGTCTCCTTTGTGATCCCTATGCCTCCGAAGAAACAAAAATAATCTCTTATCAGCATTTTTTTATATTCTCTTAATTACAGGTTTTAGTGTTTATCTAAAAAATTTATTTTTGGTGTTGAGGTAGGATGGTTGATTGGTGGTTTGTTCTCCAATTGATTTTGATTGGTTTTGGGATTTGGCTCATATTTGTTTTTGTAATTTTTAGAATCGTTAGACATTACTATCATTTTCCAATTCCGGGTTTTTTCACTCAGTTCATAGACAACCCTTACCGTAGAAGATTTATTCAGCGACCCGACGTACTTGCTGAGCGAATGCAGCTCAAGCCGGGAATGATTGTGGTGGAAATTGGACCGGGTAAGGGAAATTACACCAAGGCGGTAGCGGAGAGAGTTCTCCCCGGTGGAAAGGTGTATGCTATTGATATTCAAGAATCGGTAATAGAACGCTTAAAGAAGAAAGTAGAAAAAGAGGGAATCACCAACATTGTTCCAAAAATAGATGATGCTTACCATTTATCCTTCGCTGATGAAAGTGTGGATAGAGTCCTTGGCATCGCTGTCCTGCCCGAAATTCCAGAGCCCGTAAAGGTTCTGCGCGAATTTTATCGGATTCTGAAGCCCCATGGCTTGGTTTGTCTCTGCGAACTGTTACCAGATCCGGATTATCCTAGACGGAGCACGGAGAAACGCTGGGCTGCTGAAGCGGGATTTGAACTAAAACAAGAATTTGGAAACTTTTTCATATATCAGCTAAATTTCGGCAAAAAGTCCCAATGAGTTTGGCAGCAATATTTGCATGGGGGTTGGAAATATGTTTAGGTGTTGGGAAAGATTACTCCGGTTCCCCCTTTTGGATCATTGAAATCGATTGCTTCGGCTTCGCACACGTCCCAGCATGCTCCGCATTCTGAGCAATCTCTATAATTGACTGGCTGGTAGATTTCTCCGACTTTTTGCCAAACGCTTTGGGGGCATATCTCGGCGCAGTTACCACAGGCTATACACTTTTCCTCAATTACTCTGATAAATTGTGAAGGTTGCTCCTTGTGGTGTGTTAATGGAAATTTGTTTTTTATCTCCATTTCTTAATCTCTCCTATTTTTTATTTCATTAATCTCTTTATGTGCCTGGTATCCCCAGGGTTTCTAGGCGTATAAGCAGCTTGGCGGCTTTCTCCAGTTTTTTCATATCATTTTCCTTTACGCCGTCCTTCACCATGAATGGAACTGGGCTTGCAAACCAGTGGCTTGCCGCTATCATGGTGTTTATTATTTCCTCTTGGGGCCTCTTTAAGAGGTAATCCTTCAGGGTCTGTCCATATATTCGCATAGTTCTAAACAGAGGGTCGTTCTTCCATCGTGCCTCATAGTTTACTAGGGTTTCTTCAGACGCATCTCCTGATGACAGGACTTCCGCAGCGGTTTCTGCAGCGTACCTTCCAGACATGAACGCGAACGCCATGCCCTCACCGATAAATGGTTGAACGAATCCTGCAGCGTGTCCGGTAACCATGAGACCTGGAGCGTATGTCTTTTCAATGATTTTTTCGGGGTCGGTTCGGATTCCCCAGGATCTTATTTCCCCTCCTTTAAGTTTCTCCTTAATTATGGGTTCACTTAGAAATTCGCGGGTCTGCTGTCTAATATCGAGGCCGGGGGTCATGTATCCTCCGCCTACTCCCACAGTAACTCCGTCTTGCATTGGGAATATCCAGTTAAGACAGTAGTTAGATCCCCCGATTGTAAGGTACCATTCACACAATTGATTGAACCTTTCCTCGACAGTCTTTTTCGGAAACTGGACAAAAGCGGTTGCGTATAGTACGTTATCGGTGCCTGATCTTCTTCCCAGTAAACCCGCCTTACGGGCAACGATGGAGTGGGCTCCTCCCGCGTCAATAACCACTTCCGCAAAAATTTTTTCTCCCTTGTCTGTGATAACGCCAACGACTTTGTCATCCTCCTTGATGATGTCGGTGATTGTTGTAGCGGTTCTTAACTCGGAACCCGCATCACAGGCTAGTTGAGCGTGCCAGGGGTCAAACTTTGTTCTGTGAATTGTGTAAATTCCGTAACTGCCCATGTTGGTTTCATACATGCAGTATTTGCCATTTCTGTGAATGTAATAAACACGGGAACCTGGAACTTTTACCTCTATTGGGCCCTCCAGAACGTAGGGAGCATAGACCACACCGGTAGCCGTGATTGCACTACCGCAAGCATTTTTAGTCCCCGGAGTTTTTCCTTTCTCGAATTGAACCACCTTTAGACCAAGCTCGGCACATCTCTTAGCAGCGGCAGAACCAGCGATTCCGCCACCGACAACGATCACATCATATTTCTCCATTAAAATTCCTCTTTCCTTTAAATCTCTCTTTGAAATATAAATAATTAATGTTTGAGAATAATACAAAACCTCATTTTTAGAATTTAAATTAGGGCATAAAAAGTTTTTAGTGCATTTTTGGGATTTGGGGTAAATTTGGAGAGG
>DXJA01000294.1 GCA_019056875.1 Candidatus Jordarchaeum madagascarense | reverse complement strand
TCCAACGATGATTACGCCGTCTGCACCCCTGTTGAAAGCCCTTAACACGAGATCAGGATGCACCATTCCGGCACAGGTCACTCTCACAGTTCTTACTGATGCCGGATATTGCTCCCGGATTGTTCCCGCCATGTCCGCTGCCCCGTAGCCTCATTTCCAGCACAGAAACGCCAGTATCTTTGGGAGAAACACACCTTCTACTTGAACTTCTTGTCCTTCAAGTAGGGCATCGATGTAGACTTCGAGCTGTTTAGGCTCGTAATGTCTAACTATTATTGCTTGAGAGGGACAGACTGAGAAGCACATACCGCACCCTCTGCAGTGTATGTCGTCGACTTCCACCTTGTCGTCCTTTTCAACTATTGCGTCAAAGGGACAGGTGTAAAGGCACTGCTTGCAGCCACTGCAAAGATTCTTATCGACATCCGCTGAGACAATCTCTAAAGCGTAATTTCCAGCAATCATTGGTGAGGCAGCTGATGAGGCCGCTCCCTTTGCCTGAGAAACAGTTTCCGCTATTGATTTCGGTCCCTGAGCAACTCCCGCAATGTAGATTCCCGGAATCTTTGTGTCTATCGGATTCAACCTTGAGTGGTATTCTTTAAAGAAGCCGTCGGGACCTCTCTCCAGTCTTAAGATGCCCGTAATCGTTTCAGCGGTGTCTGACGGAACAATCGCCGTAGAGAGCACAATAAGGTCGGCCTCTAGGCTTGTAAACTCACTGGCAAGGCTATTTTCGCCTTCAACCACTAAGCTTTTTCCGTTAAAATAGACGTCACCCGGTTTCCCCCTGATGAACTTTATTCCGAGTTCTCTGGCTCTTCTGTAGTAGTCCTCGTACTCCTTGCCCGGGCACCTTAGGTCCATGTACCAAATTGTGACATCGACATCGGGGTACTCCTGTTTTATGAGCTTAGCATTTTTAATGGCCACCATGCAGCAAACCTCTGAACAGTAGGAGTTTGTTTTAATATCTCTTGATCCGACACATTGAATCATGACCACACTCTTGGGTTTCTCTCCGGTGGACAGTTTCACTAAGTGGCCACCTGTGGGACCGTTAGGTGCAAGAAGTCTCTCCAGAGTGAGTTGCGTTATCACGTCTGGATATTTTCCATAGCCGTATAGTCCTTCTGGAATGTACTGTTCGTAACCAATGGCAACTATGATTACTCCCACCTTTAGCTCTATTTTTTCTTCCTGCTGCTCAAGGTTTATTGCATCCTCTTCGCAAGCTTTTTTGCAGAGTTGGCACTTCAGGCAGTTCTCTATATCAATGGTTGCCACTTTCGGAACCGCTTGAGCAAAGGGGATATAAATCGCTTTTCGTGCACTCAGTCCAGCGTTGAACTCGTTGGGCCTGAAAATTGGGCAAACGTCTTCGCAGGCTCCGCATCCCGTGCACTTTTCCTCGATTACATATCTCGGCTTTTTTATGACTTTTACTTGAAAATTGCCGATATGTCCTTTAATACTTTTTACTTCGGCATTCGTTATCAGCTTCAATCTTTTGTTTATTGCAGCCTCGAACATTTTTGGTCCTAGAATTCATATTGCGCAGTCATCGGTTGGGAAGGTTCTGTCCAGCTGTGCCATTTTTCCGCCTATGCTCGGGTTCTTCTCCACCAGATAAACCTGGAAACCGTCGCTTGCAAGGTCAAGAGACGCTTGGATACCGGCGATGCCTCCACCAATGACAAGCGCCCTTCGTTCAACCGGGATAATCATTGTAGCCATTGTCTCAAGGTAGACTGCTCTGGCTACTCCGGCTCTCACCAAATCCTTAGCCTTCTCGAGAGCTTCTTTAGGTTGCTTCATGTGAACAAACGAATCTTGTTCACGGATGTTTACGAACTCTAGCATCCCGGGGTTCAGTCCCGCTTCCTCGATGATCGTTTTGAAAACTGGCTCATGGGTCTTGGGGGTACAGGCTGCTACAACTACTCTGTTGAGATTGTTAGACTCGATTTTCTCCTTGATAAATTTTGCACTCGACTCGGTGCACATCGAGCCCTGAATCTCCGAAACGACAACATTAGGTAATTTGGAGGCGTAATCTCTAAGCGCTTCTATGTCTATGAAAGATGAAATGTTAAGACCTCAACCGCACACAAAAACGCCTATGCGAATATCTTGTTGCTCTGTAATTTTTCAAACACCTCCTAGTTATTCATTAAGCGCTCGTTTCATTTGTCAATCAATTTTAATGGCTCTATGGCAGACAAAAATAAATCCGATAAATAAGCTTTCCTACAACTTTAGTAAAAAATAAAAGTTTTCGAAAAAATATTTACGAATATTTTAAGAGAGGACCCTAAAAATTATAATTAAAAGAAAGGCCATAGTTCCTTTAAAAAATATTTACTCAAAGCCTCTTCAATATTATTATGAAAAGACGGTAAACCAGTTCCAGAACTTTCAGCTCCCAAATAGGCGATAAGAGCATACATCTGGGGCTTACTTATAACCACGGCGTAATCAATATGGTCCCCAAGTTCCTTAATCACCAACTCAACATGCTCTACAAATTTCTTAACCACTCTCTGAGATAACCAACCCCCATAATCATGGATCCATCGGGGATTAGTGAAGTGGTGAAAGGTGACCCAGGTTTTAAGCCCGGTTTTCCGGAGTTCAGAAAAATAATCATGATAAAAGTTTGTTGCCTCCTTATTGATTTGTCCCTCCTTGGGTTCGATATGCCCATTCGATGCCAGTTCTCCAAGCGTTGTGATTCATTTTCAGGATAAGTTTGAAATCCTCTTTATAGAAGTCAACATTTCTGGCAGTCCACCTTAAGGGCAGATCGCACTCAACTCCACCGAAAGCCTGATAACCGCCAATGCAGCATCCCCAAAGAAAACCTTCAGGAAAACGGTAAAAATCTTTCTCGCTCATAAAAGCCTCTCCTAAATTATAAATTAGATTAACAAGTCCACAGAAGTAATCAAATAAAAAAATGAATGGGTGTTGCGATTACTGCATAGTTAATAGTGAATTGTGTTCAGGGCTTCTTTTCTTCGCCGTATGTTTGCCAATTTTTGAATGGTTTTTTCATTGTGTGATATTTTTCATAATCTTTCGAGGAGAAACCATTACTTTTACAGATTTTGCCGTAAAATTCTCCGGCCGGTGTGATTTTTCTCTTTAGTGATCCCACGAGGTCGATGTATCCGCCCACATCCTTTTCCTCTCCCTCCACGTCTATTAGTGTGAAGAATGGTTTATAATCGTAGCCCCATTCATAGCTGTGTAGGGTGCACCACCAGTTATATGCTATGGCTTTTACTTTGTCCAGCTTAATGGCGTCATTAAAAGCTTTGAGATGCTCTAGCATGAATTTGATTTTCTCATCATGGTCGCGGGTGGGGAACCCGTTTTCAATAATGGCAACCGGCTTTCCGTACCTTTTATAGAGGTCAGCGGGTATGATTCGCATGCCTTCTGGATATACTATCTGATTGGTTACAATGTTATCCTCCTTCATAAAGAATTTGAAGTAGAAGTCGATTCCACAGTAATCCATCTTGTCTTTTATGCCATCTAGAACCTGATAGTTTAAAACCTGGTTTGCTAAATCCGCCGACATTTTGTGGGCTTCGTTTTTGGGGTCTTCGGGTTCATATACTCCGCAGTAATTTGATATTCCCACTTTGGTTTTTTTGGAGTTGGCGTGTATTGCGTCAAAGCTTTCATTAAGGGCTTGGGTCATGTTGCCTATGCAGGTTAGGGCTTCTTCCATATCATTGTGGAATGGTTGGAAGGCGTTATCGGGACTTAACGCCCCCAAATAGGCGTTAAGCGCGTATATCTGTGGTTCATTTATCACTACGGCGTAATCAATATAGTCCCCAAGTTCCTTTATCCCTAATTCAACATATTCTACAAATTTTTTCACTACATGCGGGGATAGCCAGCCCTTGTGTTCATGTATCCATCTGGGATTAGTGAAGTGGTGAAAGGTGACCCAGGTTTTGAGCCCGGTTTCTCGAAGTTCAGAGAAGTACTCATGGTAAAAGTTTAGGGCGTCCTTGTTGATCTGGCCTTCTTTGGGTTCGATGCGTGCCCATTCTATGCTGGTTCTCCAGGCATTATGATTCATTTTCAGGACAAGTTTGAAATCCTGTTTGTAGTAATCAATGTGTCGGGCAGTCCATCTTAAAGGTAGGTCGCATTCGGCTCCACCAAATGCTTGGTAATCGCAGATGCAGCTTCCCCAAAGGAATCCTTCAGGAAAACGGTAAAAATCTTCTTTACTCATTAAGAGCCTCTCCTAAATCATGGACGATATTTTTACTTATATCATTTTTTCTCACAATTTAAAAATTAGCTTAATTGCCAATGAGATGTACTTGAGTAAAAATTTGATAGAGGAAAATATTCAGAGTACATGCTTGTATTTTTTTAAAAAAAAATAAAAGTTGGGTTATTTGGGCGAAAGCAGGATTATTTTCGTCTCCAGTAACCGCCTAGTAGAGCAAGATAGATAATCACCGCGATGAAAGCTGAAAAACACGTGATTATTGGACCCAAGGGTATTTGCAAACTGGTCAAGTAAACCGGAATTTGATGTACCACAAGTGTATACTGCCATACGCCTGGATAAATATACCAAGAGACATAGCTGGGAAGCTGTAAGATTGCGGGATTTGTGGTAGCTCCGATTCGGGGTATCATGTAGAGGAATGAGGCTGTTAATGCAATACTGGTTCCCAAAAGGGCTAGTCCTTCACTGATTGCATATTCTTTTGCTCCTAAAGTCAGGAAAGCACCGATTATGGCAATAATAGAGGCGATCAAACACACAATGTTCTCCAGTTCAAATAACCAGTAGTCTATTTGAAAATTTGTACCTAGCAATGTTGTTTGGATATTTAGTAGAGGAATGAATAATCCGAAGAACATTAGTAATACAAACAATAGGCCCAGAGCAGCCGCACTAATGTCGAGTCTTGCCATTTCTCCTCACAAAACATGTTTTGTTAAGGTATAGATATTCCACAGACTCCTATAAAAAAATTCCTAATAACTATTCTAATAGCTCCCAAAAATACTCCCTTTGAGCTATATTCGAAAAGAGATTAACTTGACTATGTTGAATTTTTTATTGCTACTCGTTCTCTAATCTTTCTTTTGGCAGGGACGAGGAAAAACGGCTTTTTTTGGCTTTTTGGTTGCAATCTCTCCAAAGTTAGCATAGTTGGTAGCAAAAAACCCTTCCATTAGAAGTGAGGTGACTCCACTGTAGGATTCACAGAACCATCCATTTACACTCACGAAAAACCGCCAAAAACTCTAAACAAAATAAAAGGGGAAAGGGGAAAGCAACACCCTTATTCAATCTATCCTATCCTCTCTTAAGCTGACTGCTACCCTTTTCTCCGCCGCAAAAGCACAGCTGCCAGGGCGGCAACAATCACCACTGCGGCTCCCGCTCCCACGGCAATGAGCAAAAGCGGCGGCTGCGCCTGCTGCATCGTCAGGAACAGGAAGGCTAACAGAAGCATTGGAGCACCGGGAGCGGTGCCGGGAGCGGTGTAGAGGCCGGTGTGGTGCACATCGTGTTGGAACATGGGCCAGGGGAAGCTGCGAGCCTTATAGGCGCCAGGACAGTCAAAAGCCCAAACATAGTTGTCAGCCGATCCTATGACCACCTCCACCAAACCATCGCCGTCAATGTCACCCAGCGCCGGAGAAGAACGCACATTGCCTCCGGTTTTCACGGGCCACCCGGTCACATTGGTTCCATCATGGTTAAATGCCCAAACATAGTCATCATAAGACCCTACTACTATTTCCAGTTCGTTGTCACCGTCAATGTCACCCAAAGCTACAGAAGAAAACACATCGTCTCCGGTTTTCACGGGCCACCCGGTCACATTGGTTCCATCATGGTTAAATGCCCAAACATAGTCATCATGGGATCCTACTATTATTTCCAGTTGTTTGTCACCGTCGATGTCACCCAAAGCCGGAGAAGAATCCACAACGGCTCCGGTTTTTGCTGGCCACCCGGTCACGTTGGTGCCATCGCCATTAAGAGCCCAAACATAACTGTCAGCCGATCCTACTATTATTTCTAGTTGGCCGTCGCCATCAATGTCACCCAGAGCCGGAGAAGGAATCACATTGCCTCCGGTTTTCACGGGCCACCCGGTCACATTGGTTCCATCATGGTTAAATGCCCAAACATAGTCATCATAAGACCC
>DXJA01000293.1 GCA_019056875.1 Candidatus Jordarchaeum madagascarense | reverse complement strand
ATAAAAGGATTATTTTATCCTTTATTTTAAAGGAAAAATTTAACTTTTTTAACAAGCTCCTTTTATCTTCGTTAATGTAAAATTCATCAGATATACCATTCTTGATTATTATCACTTTCTCTTTCGGTATTCCCCTTTTTAGGCATTCCAATTTGAGTGCAGTACTTACACAGATTATTTTATCTAATCTCTTCAAGCATCTTGGAATTAGAAATTGATAAAAAGTATTTTTATATGCTATATCTTTGCCGTGTATTGTTATTGCTATTTTTTTCTTAAAAATTTTTAAGATTAAACCTAAAGGTGCAAGTAATCCGTCTTGAAGATAAATAACTTGAATCTTTTTTGTTAACAAAAACCAAATAACTTTTAGGAGAAAAAATGGCAAAACTAATGGTAACCATTTATTTGACCCCCCCCATTTTATTAATGTTACATTAGACCGCTCAGATAAGTATCTATGTAACTCGTATGCCACTTTTTCCATTCCACCTCTTTTTGGGGGGAAATTTCTTGTCATATAGAGAATGTTTATTCGCACTTGCTCCACGATAAGCACCTTCTATTTTGTAGATGTTGAACGGGGTATTCTATAATATTGTTTATTTTTTGATTCTAGGTAAATTAAACAATATGCTTGTTGTCAGTTTTAAACCAGATAGTATTACTAAATCATCATGCGTGTTATTTAATATTCCTAATCTGGCTTCTGCTTTCTCGAGTATAGGTTATGTCAACTAAGAGCTCAAATAGTGACATAAAAAATGTTTGCGATTATAACCAGTGCTTTTGGGATAATAGATAGATTCAGAATCTTTACTGGAGCCAGATTCCAAACTATTTTAAATCGTAGTTTTGTTAAGTTATGAATAGTTTCTTTTCGGTGAATTTCTTTTATGAGATTCCTGTAACCCTTTTATTGATTTTGAAAACAAAATCGATAAAAAAACATAAATAGTCGCCCCCAAGATATTACAAAATTAATGTTAACTTAAATGTCGATTGAGGGAAAAAATGTAGTATCTTAGAATCTATACAAAATAAGCTAACTTGAACATCTAAACACAAATTTTCCAGTCACCCCTCAATCAGTAATAAAACAGATTCAGCTACAACGCATCTCAGTATGTGGGTCGATGAAGCTTGAGGTGGATAATATGAATAAAGTGTGTGTAGTTGGACTCGGTACAGTTGGCTACCCAGTAGCGCTTTATATTTCTAATCATGATTTTTCAGTATGTGGCTACGACATTGATGAAAAAAAAGTAGAAAAAATTAAATTACAAGCACCATTTGAAACGGTTAACAAATGGTCAGAAGTTCCTAATGCTCAAGTATATGTTGTGTGTGTAAGTACATTTTGGAAAGAGGGGAAACCCGACGTTTCTGCCATTTTTGAAATATGTCGCAAAATCTCAAGTAGAGAGGGTAATCCACTTGTTTGTATTGAAAGCACTGTTCCAGTGGGAACATGTCGTAAACTAGCAGAATTGTTTGATAATAAGGTCCACCTAGTTCATGTGCCCCATAGGTATTGGTCAGAGTATCCAGAAGAACACGGAGTTAAACAGATACGTGTCATCGGCGCCCTAAACAAAGCTAGCCTAGATATAGCAATTAACTTCTATAAAAACCTAGAAATTCCTCTCCACTCGGTCTCTAGTCTTGAGGTAGCTGAAACAGTTAAAATTGTAGAGAATGCATATCGCTTTGTGGAAATTGCTTTTGTAGAAGAATTATGGCTTCTTTGCAAAAAAAATAACATCCCTTTTGAAGAAGTTAGGGAAGGAGCTAACACTAAGTGGAATGTTAAACTTTTAGAAGCCCGAAACGGAATTAAAGGAGACTGTCTTCCCAAGGATATAAGATACCTTTCATACCTCGGAGTAAACTCTTTATTAACAGCTGCCATCAAAGCAGATGAACTATACTCTAATTATCGCAAAATGAAGAAGCAACAAAGACAGTTTGTACGAGTCTAAAATTGATTTTCTCAAAGAGATTTTTACTTTGATTGATCAAAAAAGCTTGTAGTAATCGCGATACCTAAAAGGGTAGGTACCTTTCTAGATTCAAAGACTGAGATTAAAAAGTTTGGGGTCTCATAGAGAACCAATATCCATAACAAATAGGGTAAAGTCATCCCTTTTTAATGATACAACAGAATAAGAGAAGAAATGTAAAGAAGAACATCTTGGTTTCAATGATAAAAAGTTAGAAAGATATCTCAGAAATGAGTTTAATATTTTAGCAAAAAAGGATTTGTTTTTCCGAGTAATATATGTGATCAAAAAGCGCACTATGTCTGGAAGCAGATAAATGGGAAATCATAGATTCCCTAATCGCTGGGCAAACTTCTTTTTAAGGATCTTAAATATCCATTCAAAACCGTTTATAGCTGTCTTTGCAATACGGCTTCATAAAGAGGTATTCGGGGGGATATACTCTATTTCTGCCAAAAGTCCTCTTCTTTAAATTTGTAGATTTCTTCGAATTCATCGAGGTGTTCTTTGTACCATTTTATCGTTAGTTTTAGGCCTTCTTGGAGACCGGTTGTCGGCTTGAATCCGAGTAAGCGCTCCATATCACCGTTTGCGCTAATGTATTTTGGGTTTGTTTCACCCTTCCGCATTGGTTTGTAAATTATTTCTGATTCGCTGCTAGTCAACTCGACGATTTTCTCAGCCAAGTCTTTCACTTTTATAGGTTTAGATGTTCCTATCTCAACAGTTTCCTTTGGTAACTTTTCAGCACATTTTATAAGAGCTTTGGCTGTATCGTCAACATAAATCACATCCATGGTCTGCTCTCCATCACCAAAAACTTCGATTGGTTCATCTCTGAGGGCGGCCACGATAAAGTAGGGTACAGCTTTTCGATATTCAATGAGATACTCCTCGGGACCGTATACATTAAAAGGTCTTGTTATCACAGGTTTAAAGTCATATATTTCACGATACATTTCCAAGTATCGTTCACAATTTTCTTTAGTTATAGTATAAACGTTATATTTCCATACGTTTGGTTTTGACGTGAACACAATTTTTTTAACGTTCTTTCTTCTCATAGATTCAAGCAGATTCAGGGTTCCTAATACATTCACTTTTTCGGCCTCAATTATTCTGTGAAATAGTTCCGTGGTGCCAAGCAGACCCGCTAGGTTAAAGACAGCATCCACACCATCCAAAATTTCATCAAAATTGAATGATACTGTGTCTCCTTGAATGAATTCCGTTCCTATGTTTCCTTGGTTCTTGTCAAAACCTATTACCTCATGTCCTTCTTGCATCAACTCTCGAACCAAGTGTTTACCAATAAAACCCGCTGCTCCGGTAACTAACGCTTTCAATATTAAAACCTCTAAAGTGATTATACAATGTCCAGCGCCTATTTAAATTTTTAGAGAAATCTTCCGTTTTACACGTTCTTTTCCTCTTATTAGGGTTTCACCTATTTTTAATTAGCTAGGACCAGTAAGTTATCTTATTACTCCTAATATTAAATAAATCAAAAACTTTATAGGATTTTGTCGCTATTTGAGTATATCTTCAGTTTATATTTAGATTTACAAGGAACAGCCTATCGTACTAATAAGCAGAGTTCTTATCCCCCCCGTTGGGATTCTCTGTTTATTCCATCTTCATAGAGGTTTTAAAATGACTGAACGGAAAAAAAGCAATTTTACTGGAATTACTGCAAACTCGTTATTAGATTTGGTTAAACGAGGACTAAAAACAAAAGGCTTTCTCTATGTTACTATTGGAAACTTGATTAATGCAGCTCTGGGCGGGTTGTTTTATCTGCTCTGTGCGAGGGCACTGAGTGTAACTGGTTATGGTCATATAAGTTATTACATTTCCTTAGGCATTTTTGTGGGTTCTATTTCTGTTTTAGGTCTGTTTGCCACTATTTCTACATTTTATCCAAAAGAGCAGAAAGAGGAGTTAGTAACAGAATCCGCGCTTCTTACATTCCTTATAGGGATAGGGCTGAGTGTAGTGGCCTCCATATACGTCTTTTTCTTTCCCCCAGCCATGAGCTCGATTAATGTTTTTAATTTTCAAATCTCAATCCAACCGCTGAGTAGCAATGGCATGGAATTCGTTTTTATGGTTCCCATAATTTTGGGGACAGTTTTCTATACTATTTCTTGGGCTCGGGCTTTGGGCAGGAGAGATTACAGAAGGTTTTTTGTTATTTTTTCCTCTGTTCGGATTTTAGAAATTGTTTTGGTGGGAGTTTTTTACTTTTTTACTGCTTTCACAGGTTATTTTCTTAAGGATGTCGAGAACCTGTTGTTGGTAGCTTATGCTGCTCCCCTATTTATGGTTAGTTACGATTACTTCAGAGAACTTATTAGTGCTCGTAGAATGACGTTTCATTTTTCGGAGATACGTGCCAAGTTAACTTTTACTCTCCATACTTGGGGGATGAACCTGGCTCAAGCCTCCCGTTCTGTGCTTGATAAGATTGTTGTCGGCTTGTTTTTCGGTTTGCTATTTCTGGGAACGTATAATTTGGCTTTCCAGTTTCTACTAATATTTCTGGTCATTCCCCAAAGTTTACTAAAGTATCTACTACCGGAGAAGTCCAGTGGTTCCGTTAGGCGGGAGATAGAAATAATCGGAATACTAGCGACAGTATTGATTACTATCGTAGGTATTTTAATAGCTCCCTATTTTATTAACTGGCTCTTCCCTAGCTTCACCGATAGCATCCCTGCGACCCAAGTGATCTCTTTAGCTGTGCTTCCAGCAACTATCGCAAGTATAAAATCTTCGGTGCTTCTCAGCGAGGAGCGGTCAAAGATCGTTTTGATAGGTTATGTTACAGCGCTTGCAGTTGATATTTTGGGTATAATACTTTTGGGGCAGATTTTCCAAGCGGTAGGGTTCGCCGCAGCATTCCTAATTTCCCAGGTGGTGCTGGCGATTCTTTTGTTAGTTTTGCCCTCGGAAAAATTCACAAGACTAATTAACAGGGAAAAAACCGCTGTCCAAATTGAAAGAAAGAAATCTTGATTAGAGTTCGGTTAACTGTTAATTACATAGAATAAGACGCGGTGACCTCTTTGAGTTGAATCCCATAAATATCTCTTATTTTAAAAATCTT
>DXJA01000292.1 GCA_019056875.1 Candidatus Jordarchaeum madagascarense | reverse complement strand
TCAAAAATCCCATCTTTTCATTTTTTACCTACGTATGATTTATATTTTTTTTCTGACTGGTTTTGCTTTAAATACACCCTAATGTCCAGAATTGGAAAATAGATTAGTGTTCTTGGGGGAAGAACTAATTAGTTAATAATGATAGGAAATAATAGCGGTTTGCATAGTATTTATACAAATAATTTTAAATCTCTGCTAAAGGTATTATACTTGATGTAAGAGGAGGTGTGCTGCGTTGCCTAAGATTAGAATCGGCGAAATTAAAATGTACTACGAGATTCATGGCAAAGGATTTCCCCTAGTGATGATAATGGGATTATTAGCCAATAAAGACTGGTGGATTCCTGAGGTCATTGAGGAGCTTTCAAAACACTTCAAAGTCCTGATTTTCGACAACCGGGGAGCAGGAAGAACCGATGCTCCTAAGATCGATTACACAATTAAAATGTTTGCAGACGATACATTAGGCCTAATGGATGCACTTGAAATAGAGCAAACCCATATGCTTGGTGTCTCTATGGGTGGCATGATAGCCCAAGAATTCGTTCTAAACTATCCGGATAGGGTGAAAAAGCTAGTGCTCTGCTCCACAACTCCCGGAGGCCCCCACTCGGTACCTACACCACCCGAAACCATTGCAGCAATGATGGATAGAGAAAACTTGACTGAAGAGCAGATGGCGAGAAGAATCATTCCCCTATTATACCCCAAAGACTATATCAAAAACAATCCAGAGGTTGCAGAGAGAACCATTAACCATATACTCATCGCTCCCATAACCGAAGACGCCTACATGAGGCAGTTAAATGCGATAATGAAGTTCGACACCTATGATAGATTACCAAAAATCAACAGACCCACACTGGTGATGTCGGGTAAAGAAGACGTACTGTTGCCCTACAAGAACTCTGAAATACTGGCTCAAAGAATTCCGAGAGCAAAACTAGTCCTCTATGACAAAGTGGGCCACGGAATGGTCACCCAAGTAGCCGAGGACTTCGTTGAAAAAGTTATCGAGTTTCTCGAAGAATAAATCTAAAAAATTCCAAGGAAAGAGTGGGTAGAAATCAGAATCACAAGCTACCCTCTAAGGTATGAAAAATGTAAAATCCATCAGCATCAAGCTGGACCAGATAGCTGAAAAAACATTGAAAGAAATCAGTAAGGCTTTAGCCTCCTAAATTTTATTTTTTCATACCAACTTGTTTTTTAAATAGGATGGTTTTAACCATTTAAACAGTTATAAACTTTCAGAATGCTTTTTTCTTAATTTACAGCATTAATAGAGCTTATTTTTCATATTGTCTAAAAGGTTCATAAAAAATTTTTAATAGGCTCCCCCGTGCGGTGTTGCACAAAAAAATGAGGAGTAATGAACTTGAAAAGGAAAATTGTTGTGGCAACAGCTGTCGCAACACTAGCACTATTCCTACTCGTCATAGCGTTACCACTATTCACAGCACCAGTGACAGCAGTAAGCGTTCCAACAGTTTACGACACTCAATCGGATCAATCCACAGAACTGTTTGCCCCTTCTATTGATTGGGCACCTTATTTCAACGATAGAGGCTTCAATTTTTCAGATAATTTCTTGTCGGCTCAGTTTACCCACCAATGGCGTGTGAACACCAGATTCGGATTAGACTTTGCAAAACTAATAGAGTTTAACGATCTGGATTTCGACCAATTCTACACTAATGAAACCACTGACACACTCATAAAAGAATATAATCTGCGCACAGATATTACTTGGACCTCAACTGATATAGAGATCAATTGGACATCGGGAAACGATTTTCCTGACAGTATTCAAATTACCGTAAATGGACAGAGTACAGATCCAGAAAACGACTACCAAATTGAGTTCCTTGTTACACTCTACTTTACGGCAGAAACAATAAGTTTCAACGACACAACGGTTACGGTTCCAGCAGAAGTGGCCCTGAAATTCGGTTTAAACATAATTGGCTATGAATGGGCAGATGACCCCGCTCCTGATGCTTCCAGGTATCTCTCTCTGGTGATAAACCTTCACGCCTGTCTCTGTGATTCCAACCAGTATAGGTACAGGTGGGCGAACGGAGAAGTCGTCGCAAACGGTAGCAGTGGTCTTGTGCCTTCTATTGTAAACGATGAAAGCATATCTGAAGTTTACTTCATCGATGAATCAGGAAATCCCGTTGCCCTATTTAACTGGTTTAACGGTGCGTACAACGGTACCCAAGACTGTGACGGCTGCTCATACTTCTGCCTGAATAATGAAACATTGACTATTAGTCTTGTATTCTCTTACAATGACTTCCAAGACGGTAACATATACATTGACCCATACTTCCAGCTACTTGAAGAACAGCAAACATATTTGCCATTAATTCTCGCATCATCTGTCCTCTCTCAGATTTACGCCAGCCAGTCGACATCAAATCTACTATACGCCGGAATCGCAGCTGCTCTAGTGCTTTTCGGTATCGCAGTAGTTTTGATTAGGAGAAGGTAGCTGCATGACTATTAGAGGAGGAGTGCAGCAAGCCATTTTCTTTTTTTATACAATTAGAAAGGTTTAGAATGCTTTTTGCCCATTTTTGGGGATTATAAGGATTAATTTTTTTAGGGGATAAACTGCCTTTTTAGGAATTCTTAAATAATTTCGACAACATTTAATATAATTAAAAAAGTAAAAAGGGGAAAGTTCATGAAGAGAAAAATTGCTGCTGCAGTAGCTATCGCCACAGTGACTATGCTCATACTTTTCGTTGCGTTACCATTACTCGTAGCACCAGCAACAGCGATAAACATCCAAACATTTGATAATATTCAATCAGAACAAAAAGTACAATCGAACCAATTAGATTGGAATAATTGGTGGACTAACAGCACAAGAACATTTTTAACAGATGTTTTGGGCTTCAATATATCTGCTGACTTTCTGTCAGGTGAGTTTGTCCCTATAGCGCTGAACAACATTAAATTCGGACTGGACTTTGCACACTTGGTAGAGTTCAATGATAGCAATGTCGATGGGTATTATACTTTTAATGCTAGTGACCAGATCTTAAAACAGTACAACTTGCTCAATGATGTTTATTGGAATAGCTTCAATATAACAATAGACTGGCCTGTTGGACAGATTCTTCCGAATAGTATTAACCTTAATATTACAGGGCAGGAAGCTGATGAGGACTTCACAATCAGCTTTATAGTTTCAATTTATTAGGACTTACGCAGTTGGGCTATAGAACGTATGTGGGGTGAGCCAGATAAGTCCG
>DXJA01000291.1 GCA_019056875.1 Candidatus Jordarchaeum madagascarense | reverse complement strand
TTAAATTAATTTTTATTCTAAAGATTATTCTAAATACATAGCATTAGAAAAGTCATTATCATTTGAGTGTAGAAAATTAAGTAAAAAAGAGAGGGTTTAAATGAAAGAATTGAATGATTGTGTAGTTATCGACGCTATTCGGACACCAGTTGGGAAATCAAGCAGATACCAAATGGGTAAACTTGGAGGAGTATTTAGGGAGTGTTCGGCGCAGGATTTGCTTACTACTGTTCTTCAAAAAGTTGTGGAAAGAACTCAAACTCGATGTTCTGACTTTGACCCTAAGGATATAGAAGACTGCCATGTGGGATGCCTGTCCCAAATTGGTGAACAGGGTGGAAACATCGGTAGACTGGCGGTATTAATGGCGGGTTTACCTCAAGAAATTGCTGGTGCAACTGTGGATCGCTACTGCAATGCAGGCTTACAAGCCATAAACACTTGCGCTAATGCCATAAAGGCTGGCGACGGAGACATTATGATTGCAGCGGGCATTGAGTCGATGACTCATTACAGTATGGGTATAACCCTATCGATATGCTCCCGGGTTGAAAATTACCCCGGTCCAATCTGGTCACCGAAATTCCTTGAATTTGCGAAAAACTTTGTTCCCCAGGGAGAGAGTGCCGAAATGATCTGTGACCGCTACGGATTTACCAGAGAAGAAATGGATCAGTTTGGAATGTGGAGTCACCAAAAAGCAACCAAAGCCATGCGAAAGGAAGATGAATACTTTAAAAGAGTGGTACCCGTTACCTACCTGAAAAAATACACCGATGAAAAAATGAAAACCATAATTGACCCAGAAACAGGAAAACAGAAAGAAGAAACGGTAACAGTAAACGTTGACCAAACAGTTCGACCCGAATATTTAGATAATCCAGAAACTGCTTGGGAACAGCTTTGCCAGCTCAAACCCGCTTTTCGCCCAGATGGACGCGTTACCCCCGGAAACTCATCACAAATATGTGACGCCGCCGCGGCAACATTATTAATGTCACAGGAAAAAGCAGATGAACTGGGGCTGCAACCCATGGCCAGAATACTTTCCACAGCAGTTGCAGGGGACGAACCGAAAATAATGTTATTGGCACCTATTCCAGCCTCCCGAAAAGCACTAAGGCGTGCCGGATTAACAGTTGATGATTTGGACTGCATTGAACCCAACGAGGCGTTTGCTTCCCCTTGTCTCGCATTTTCCAAGGACTTGAACTACGATTATTACGATGAAAGAATCAACCCCACAGGTGGAGCAATAGCGATTGGCCACCCCATCGGGGCATCTGGTGCCATTTACTTTACCGAGATGATGCACTATTTGAATAATTATAAAAAGAGATACGGACTACAAATGATGTGTGGCGGTGGTGGAGTAGGCATAGCCACATGTGTTGAAAGAATCTGACAAACACTTCTCTCCATTTTTTTTAAACCTCAGAGAGTGCCCTGATTTTAATCCCACCCTCTTTTATGATCCTTTCAATTTTAAATGCATCAGCTAATTCCAACTTCTTTTGGATTTGAATCATCGGGTAGTTTTCAAGTCTTTTTTGTGAGCATACTTTTTAGTATTTTTCCGGATCCACTTCTTGGAAGCTCGTTTACAAACTCTATCTCCTTTGGATACTTGTACTCGGCCATTTTTCTCTTAGCCCATTCCTTTAGCTTTTCCTCGGTGGTTCTTCCCTTATAGTCGGGTCTGAGAACCACGTAGGCTTTAACGCTCTCGCCCTGTTGGGGGTCTGGTACTCCTACTATGGCTGCTTGGTACACTGCGGGGTGTTTTTTTAGTATTTGTTCCACTTCAGCCGCCCAGACTTTGTATCCTGAAACGATGATCATGTCTTTTTTGCGTCCCACAATGTATATGTAGCCGTTCTCATCCATTCTGGCGATGTCTCCGGTGTAAATCCATCCGTCTCTAAGGGTGGCTCTGGTGGCTTCGGGCTGGTTCCAGTATCCCTTCATAACCTGAGGCCCCTTAAAGAGGATTTCTCCTTCCTCACCGATTGCGAGCTCCTTGGAGCCGGTCTCGGTGTCCACGATTTTGGCGTCCACATCGAAGACTGGGATTCCTATCGAGCCGTGCCTGTTTTTGTCAATGGGATTTATTGCCACCTGGGAAATGGTTTCACTCAACCCGTACCCCTCTACTAAGTCGCAGCCGGTTACTTCCTTGAATTTGTCGAAAACCGGTAGGGGAACGGGGGCCCCGCCGGAGACGCATAGTCGGAGGGAGCTCAAGTCGTAGTCCTTGACATAGGGGTATGTGGCGATTGCTTGGTCTATGGGTGCTACGTTAACCAAAACGGTGCACTTGTACATCTCTATTGCTTTTAGTATTGCTTCCAAGTCGAAACGTGATAGTAAAACCGTTGTGTTTCCAAGATAGATGGGGCAGTTCATGGCTTGCTGCATTCCCAAAACTTGGAACAGGGGTAAAACAGAAAGGGTTACGTCCTTTTCAACAACCTTGGCCCATTCCACTCCCCCTACAATGTTTACCACAGCGTTGAAGTGGGTTATCATGGCACCCTTGGGCTCACCGGTGGTTCCCGATGAGTACTGGAGAAGAGCCAAATCCTCTTTCGGGTTGATGTCCACTCTTGGAGCCTTCGCCTTGTGGCTCTCTAAAAGTTCGGTGAATTCAAGGGTTCCGGGGAAGGTTTCCTTCTCATGCTCCATTGATATGTGAATGGGAAGAGTCGGTTTCTCAGGCAGATAGTCCCTAAAGCTGGAAACTATTACTTTTCGAAGCCCGGTCTTCTTTTCCACTCTTTGAACTGTGGGATAAAGATAGTCCAGAGTAATCAGAATCTCTGCTTCAGAATCGTTCAGCTCGTACTCCACTTCGATCTCCTTAAACATCGGATTAATGGGAACCAAAATAGCACCAGCTTTGAGAACACCATAATAGCTGACAATAAATTGTGGACAGTTCTCCAGCAAGAGTCCCACTCTATCCCCCTTATTGACACCCATATCCACAAGAGCGTTAGCGAAACGGTCAGACCAATCATCCAGCTCGCCGAAGGTAATTTTATACCCATAGAATAAGATCCCGGTCTTTTTCGGAAATTTTTTAGCAGTGTTGCTGAGAAGAGTGAAAATAGGCACTTTTGGGTAGTCCAAAGACTTCGGCAAGCCTTCAGGCCAAGATTTAAACCACGGTCTCTCCATTCCAAACATCCTCTATATTCAAAGGTTCACTAACTTCAATTAAAATTACTAATTCCTATTTAACGTTTTTTCATAGCACAAAAAACTAGACTCAAACCATTCTTAAGCCACTTCTTTCCCTCAAACATATACAACCATAATGCTTCAGAAAAAATCTAAAAAACAAGAAAACCTTCTCATGGAACAGAAAACCCCGTAATTACTTTGTAATTATAATTCTTTTTATAACAGAAAGATGATACTCATCCTT
>DXJA01000290.1 GCA_019056875.1 Candidatus Jordarchaeum madagascarense | reverse complement strand
ACTGATTTTAAGGTAAACATAATTTGAAAATTATTATTCTAAATAAAAGTTGATTTTTTTAGCACTCAGAAATTTATGTTTATTTGATTTTCTCCAGAATTTGATAAAGCTGTTCGTAACCGATAACACCCAAAATGCGATCAATGGGTTTGCCATCCTTAAATATGATAAGCGTTGGTACAGCGGTGATACCAAAAGAGCGAGCAACACCGGGCTCCTCATCGATGTCCACCTTGCCAAATACAATTTTGCCAGCAAAATCACTTGCCAAACGCTCAAAAATAGGCCCCATCATACGGCAGGGAGCACACCACTGAGCTGAATAATCTATTATAACCGGAACTTTGGATGTTTTTATGGTCTCTGCGAATTTTCCTGAATCCATGCCTATTACCCCTACCGGGATTTGGGGTCTGGATTGTTGTTCCATCAATTCTTTAAGTTTTTTTTCACGTATTTTTTCCAGTTCTGGGTCTTCCTTCATTTTTTTCACTACTGTTTTATGTGTAAATATTTCATGACTGTTCAATAATCGAGCACAACCTAAATACCAATTTGAGGTTTAAATATTTTACGCATGTTGAGAACCTGTTTCATAGCAGTTCTGCTAGTCTCAGATATTTCAAATCCTTGAAAAACAGTTTCCATTTACGCAAAATTATAATAATATTTTGGTTTTTTGCTATGCACTTTATGAAAAACACCAGTCAGTTTTAGGGCTTCTTGTTGTTTCTTTAACTAGAAACCAAGTGACGAGTGCTTTGTTTAACTGGTAAATAGGTGCGCCTTCAAGGAATTTTTTCATTAGTCTCCCTTCTTCATCACTATTTGATAAAACTTCAGGTTTCCTTAGGAATATACCGTAGTGAACTGAGGGGCTTATTATTCCTCCCCCTTTCATCTCTGCGATTATAGCTCCGGGATTTTTTAGTCCAACCTTCATGCAGCCTTGTTCTATGGATGTTGCGTTTATCATATTGCAGATGCTCTCATTTATTGCATGTTGAAGAATTTGGGGAGTTTTTTCTGCATAGGGTGCTCTAATCCTTATGAAATACTCTTTCACTAAATCCAACCAGTTTTCCTGATTTTGTTCTTCAAATTTTTCGACGCCCAGAGAAATTATGCGGGGTATCTCATATTTTTCTCCCGGTGTTGGAAGGTTCAATCTGTTCCCCCAAGCTAAACAATCTCCTTTTATCCCACCCTCCGGGTAAAAGGCATTCCATTCCTCGCCAGATAAGAAAACGTCATTCATTATTTCTTCTCTCGTGTAATTAGAGGGTAAACCACAAATCGAAATCACTCTCTCCATAATTAACTGAGTTTCCTCGTAGGTGAAGAATCTCTGTTTATAATATCCACCTAAAATAAATGCGATAATATATAAAACCTGTTTATACTCGTTTTTTAGTTCTTTTTCAAGCGTTTTATATATATTCGGTGGATTTTCAATTACGCAGTTGTTCTCATCTCTCATTACTCTTAGGCCTCTGAGTAAAAATTTTTAAAAATATTATTAAAATATCGGAAATGATTAAACTCGTGTATAATAAAATCCAGTTAACGATCTTCATTTTCAAGCTGATTTTAAAATGATTTTTCAAGTTAACTAGTTTTTGTTGAGCACTATTTCGGCTTTTTCCATGCCTCTTCTAGGAAACGCACCATCTTTTCATACCATTGGTCTAAAGCCGCTCTCACCATTTTTTTAACTTCTGAAGCAGGAGCAGCCTCATATTCATAGTAGTATCCTCCTCTGACTATGCTCTTTGTTCTTCTTGTTGCCAAACCCTTACTAATCAGATTTGTGAGAGATCTCTGAACTGTGCTCCTATTCCTCTGCAGTTTATCCGCGATTTCCTGAACCTGCATAGGTCCACCTAAAAGAGTAAAATAGGTTTTTACCTCCAGTTCTCTGATTCCCAATGCACACTTGATTATATCCGTAGCTTCTAGTTTGCCTGCAGCTATCTGCGCCCTCATCTCTTCCATCATATTAATCACTGTTAAAACAGGAGGGTGGATATCTAATAAATATTGTGCAAATATATGAACAACTATGAACATACGCACACTACTTGTACAACCACAACCCATAGCTAACAATAAAAAGGAGAAATAATTTGGGTATACGCATCAATAATTGCGGTGCTAGTCTTTCCAAGTAGGAATAGAGTATTTTTTGATAAAGGATTAAATTCAGTCTAATTTGTCTAGTCTAATCGTTTTTAATATATTTTTTAAGTTCTTTTTCAGGTAGCCCTAGTGCATAAAGTATGCTAAGGAGATTCTTCTGTGCAATAACACCGTCGGCCACTTGTTTAAGAACTTGTTTAGCGTTAAACGCGATACCCAGTCCTACATTGTTTAACATGAACTGGTCGTTTGCCCCGTCACCTATTGCCACTACTTCGTCTTTGGATATTCCTTCTATTTCGGAGATCCATTGTATTATTTCTGCCTTTTTTTCACCATCAATGATTGGTTCTTCCACTTCTCCAGTTAGGGCTCCGTTCTTGATGATTAGTTTGTTGCCGAAGGCATAATCTAGGCATAGTTTCTCTTTTAGTCGGTCAGTGAAAAAGGTGAATCCCCCACTAATGAGCGCGATTTTGTAGCCCATTGATTTCAGGGAGCTTATGAGTTCCTCCGCTCCTGGAGTTAGATGCATGTTTTTTGCTATTTCTTCCAAGTGTTTTACTTTCAAGCCTGCTAAGAGCCTAACACGTTCGCGTACAGCTTCTACGAAATCAATTTCCCCCTTCATGGCCTTTGTGGTTATTTCTTTTACCTTATCCCCAACGCCGGCAATCTTGGCTATCTCGTCAATGGTTTCTTCGTCTACTAGAGTGGAATCCATATCAAACACCATAAGCTTCTTAGATTTTTGGAATACGTTTTCTCTCTGTAGAATAACACCCACACCCAAGGTTTCACACAGGTTTTGGAGTTCTATTCTTACTTTTTCTAAGGACGCTTGGAGATCGCTAAGATCCACTAACATTTCCATGGCGATCATTTCCCCTCGCGCAATCATACGAATTTTCTCAATGTTAATATTATGGTTCCCTAATAATGTTGAAGTTTTTGCAACAATACCGGGTCTGTCTTTTCCCAGAACAGTTATAAGGGCTAATTCTTTTTCCGGTTTTCTCCTTCCCCCCACATAGGGTTCCACGCCAACCTGCAGGCCAACTTCTCTACCTTTTTTTTCTAATCGATCCTTTAATTCGTCAGCAGAAACAGTTGCAAAGCTAATATCAACAATCATGAACATGGCGAATAAGCCTCTAAGCACGGTTTCCTCAACGTCTAAGATGTTAGCGTTGATATCTGCTACCACATTAGTTAACCCAGATACTAGACCAGGTTTGTCTTTACCGATTGCTGTTACTATAATTAGTTTTTTTGGATCACTTGACAATTATTTATCCTCCAAATCGAGTCCCAATATAAGAGAAACAATCATGAAAAGGTTAGTACAAAAATTTCAATTGTTACTTAAGCCATTACTAACAGCACCAGAAAAAATGTATAAAAAGATTTCTAAGAAATATTCCCTTAAAAACAAATGTTGTGCATTTTTATTTTATTTTGACGATGCTTAACACTTCTAAATAATTAAAATTTGAGATATATTAACTACAGGCAGTCCGAATTTGTATCAAACGATAGGGTAATAGTATATTAGATCTTAATCAACTTACATTTGATAACTAACAAGGCTATTTGAGATAATTCAATATTAAAGATTCGTATCTTTTTTT
>DXJA01000289.1 GCA_019056875.1 Candidatus Jordarchaeum madagascarense | reverse complement strand
ATGCAAGTTTATCTCTTTATAAAAACAAAAATTTTTGGAGCAATCCCAATGAGTAAATCTCAGTACCAAGTTTATAGACGTCGCTGGGCGGTGTTGGGTTCTTATTGTCTAGTATTCTTCACGGCTCAACTTCTGTGGATTGAGTTCGCTACAATAACTCAAACAGTGGCTTTTGCTTACGGGCCCTTTGCAGATCAGAGTTTAATCGCGCTCTTAACCATAGAAGGACCCCTAGTTTCATTCATACTTTCTTTCCCGTTTGGTGCAGCTATTGATAAGTGGGGGTGGAGGAACCCCCTTGGAGTGACTGCGGCCTCCCTTGCAGTAATAGGAGTTTTACGGGCTTTCTCCCCCGACCTTATAACTCTGCTAATTAGTCAAGTAGCAATAACAACTGTTGGTCTCTTCGCGTTTAACGGTATATCAAAACTCACAACCCAGTGGTTTCCGTTCAGCGAGGGAGCAACGGCTCAGGGAATAGGAACATTATCCCAATTTGTCGGTCTAATGGTTCCCCTGTTTCTCTCACCAATACTGGTAAACACCTTAGGCAATCCCCTCCTAAACTCGTTTGAGAGCTTAAGAGACACCAGTCTAATTTATGGCTTTATCGCAGTCATAGTCGCTATTATCTTCTTCGCGGTTGCCAGAGAGAAGCCTCCCAAACCACCAGAACCAAGGGTTGAGGAAGAGAAAATACCTACACGGAAGGGTTTTTCACGAATACTAAAAGTGAAACAGTTCTGGGTGCTCTCCACAGTTTTCTTTGGCGGTTTCATAGTTTATTTGGGTTTGACCACCTGGATGGAGAGAATAGTTTCCTCAAACGCACCCGCATTCCAGAAATTCTTAGAGATCTACCTCGCCCAATCCAATCCTTATCTTCTACCTTTCCTTGTTTCCCAGTCACAGGTTCAGGGTGGATTAGTGGCAGCTCTAATCACTCTCGGCGGAATCCTCGGCTGCTTAACCCTACCCGCCATATCCGATAGGATAAACCGAAGGAAACCCTTCATGGCACTTGCAGCAGTAACAGCACCTCCGCTTATTTACATCATCGGGATGATGAACGGCGAAATCGTAATGCTAGCAGCGTTTCTTCTCGGATTCTTCCTACTCAGCGCTTTACCCGTCGCTTTCCAGATGGCTATGGAAACAAAGGCAATCGGTCCAATGCTAGCCGGTCTCGCCGTAGGAGGCTTGTTTACTTTCGGCAATCTAGGTGGCGCTGTAGGTCCTCTGGTTATGGAATCACTTGAAACCTCTTCTATAAATTATATTTTGTCTCAGTTATTCTACTGGCAAAACTACATAACAATAATCAGCCGAGCTTGGTGGTTTAGTCTACTCCCTAGCGCCCCACTAGCTCTTCCAGGAATCTTTTACAGTGCCATATTTTTCGTAGTAATAGTAAGCATAGCAGTAATTGTAGCAGTTGCATTTCTCAAAGACACTCACGCCGAAACAAAAACCTAAGCATCCCCCTTCAACACACCTCCTCTCCTCCCCTCTTTTTTTATAGACATCCATACCCCACATCGGCACTCGTGTATGAAACGTCTCAGAATAAAATTCAAACTATCTCTGGATCTTGGTACAAAAAATAAGAGAGAAGGTCTACGTGATTTCTTCTCCACAGTTCCAGCAAAACCTTGCGTTTCCATCAACATCTTTGCTGCAATTCGGACATTTACTCTGGAACTCTCCGGGCGCAATAAGTATGAAGGCGGACATCAGGACTCCCAGAATGCCTCCAATTAGTGCAACCATGCCTGTCAAACTTTGTCCAGCTATGGCTGGAAAAGCGTTGCAAAATAGTAGTGGATAGGGCTGTTACAATGGAAGATGCTTCTAGGGCGGTGTTGGAGGGACACAAAATTGCTTCTAAACTTTTAGAAGAAAAAATTGACGCTGAGATAGATAACCGCTAAATGCGAATATTTTCACTTCCCGTGGCAGTATTTCTAAGTTTTGAGGCTTATTATATTTCTACGTGGGTTTAGAACCCCTTTTTCAATCTGCTTATTTTCCTTCATCAGCCAGTGAGTTAAGTCAGTTTTATTAATTTAAGATAGTCATTATATAATATTCTCTGGATTATGAAATTGAAGAAGGAGTTTTTGTGATAATTGTTGGATTAAAAAATAAGGTTGCCATAGTGACCGGAGCTAGTCAAGGAATCGGTAAAGAGATCGCTTTGCACCTAGCGAAGAATGGGGCAAAGGTTGTAGTCGCCGACATTACGGATAAGATGTTGGAGGTCGTAAACGAAATCAAGTCTTCGGGGTCACAGGGATTAGCTGTTAAGTGCGATATCACAAAAATGGAAGAAGTAGAAAATATGGTGGATAATACCATAAAGAAGTTTAGCAGGATTGACATCCTAGTCAACAACGCGGGTATATATCCCTTCAAACCATTTTTAGAAATAACGGAACAAGACTGGGACAGAGTTTTAAACATAAACCTGAAAGGAACCTTCCACTGCGTTAAGGCCGTTGTTTCAAAGATGGTCAGCCAAAAATATGGGAAGATAATAAACATATCCTCAATGGCTGGCTCCACGGTTGGGTTTCCTAACCAAGCGCACTACTCAGCAAGTAAAGCGGGAATAGTAGGTTTAACCAAAACACTAGCTCTCGAATTGGCTCCATTTGGAATAAACATTAACGCCATCGCACCCGGGCCGATTGATCCAACGGGAACTAAAACTACTAACAATATAGAAGTCATGGAACAGATAAGAAAGATAATACCAATAGGCAGAATGGGACAACCCGAAGACGTTGCAAACCTAGTATTATACTTGGCAAGCGATGAGTCAAGTTTCATAACGGGACAATGCATAGTCATAGACGGTGGTTTCACGGTGCAATAAATATTTCAAAAATAATCACCATGCTTAACCAGACAAAAGGAACAAGAAAACAAGTCGAGTGAGACACTTGGTTAGGCGGCTGGGCTTCGAAAGTCAATATCAAGCAAACTTTTTTACAACTTGAATATTAGCAAAATACTTGGATTTCTTAAATCCATGCTTTAGCCAAAATAATTCCTATATAGAGAAGAGAATAAAAAAAGGGAAAAGAAGATAGTTGGCTATGGGATTGCTTCCCCACAGTTCCAGCAGAACTTTGCGTTTCCATCGACTTCTTTCCCGCAGTTAGGACACCTTTTGCTTTGGAACTCTTTGGGCGCAATAATTATGAATGCTGACATTATGATTACCAGAATACCTCCGATTAGTACAACCATGCTTGTCAAACTGAGTCCACCTATAGTTGGGAGAGCGTTGAAGGTCTTAAGCAAAAGCAACTCTGCTATGAGTGTTGGATCAAAGCTGCCAATCAGTATACCTCTGGATACAACGAGATCTAGAATGCTTGTTGAACCTATGGCTGGGAAGGCAATGTAAAGCCCGAGTAGGAATAACTCTGCTACAACCACAAGGTAGACCAGCCAGAGACCAATGACATCTATTCTTCTGTTCTCAAATCTTCTGCTTATGGTATGTCCCCAGAGTTCAGCTATTCCCAAAGCGGAGAAGGAGCATACAAGGGAGGGAACTGTAAAAATGTATCCATGTCCAGTGACGGTTTCAAAGACAAATATACCCAAGCAAACAACGGCTATAACGATCCAGGGGGCTAACTTTTCAGCGAAACTCTCTGTTTTGGGTACTCCAAGGTCTTTTATTGTGCTTTTGACAATCTTGGCCTCAGACATTTTTCCTTTCTTATCCTCTAGGGCGTCCAATATGTGTGACCTGAGGGTTTTGAGTATTTCCTGTTTTCGAGCCTTGCTCACATCGGTCATGCTCTGATCCACCTTTTTCAGGTAGTCCTCTATCATAGTTTCGGCTTCTTTGCTCACCATTTATTTTTTCACCTCTTTCTTTTTCAGAATTGAATTTATTAGGTTCGTAAAGTTTCTCCATTCTTCCCTCAATCCTGCAAGCACTAGCCTTCCTGTATCCGTGATTGCGTAGTATTTTCTGGGATGTCCCTGGTCGAACTCCGCCCATCTCGATTCTATCAGGTTGCTATCAGCAAGTCTCTGAAGTATGGGGTATATCGTACTTGAAGTGACTGAAATGTTGGATTCCTTGAGGCGGTTTATCAGGGCGTAGCCATGTATTTCTTCTTCCTCAATACTTGCTAGAACTGCCAGTTCGAGGATTCCCTTCCTTAACTGTCGATTCCAATTTTCTATTAGTTCTTGAGGGATGGATTTTTTAGCCATTTTTAGTCACTCATCGATATATTATGTATTACGATATATGATGAATAATATTACGTAATACGTAATATATAAACCTTTCTATATGAGCTAGAAACAATAATCAGCAAGCAGCCCACTCAAAATGTACAAAAAGCAGAATAATTGGAAAGTGAAAAAAGGCATGTATATGAGAAAAAGCATATTATTCGCTACCAAAAAGCATAGCATTTTTAGAGATTCTTTTACCTCTTTATAAATTTTTTAATTTTTCATTTATGCTTCCGTCTGGTAGCATCCAATCTGGATGTGGTTCTCCCCCTTCTTCCATATGGTAGCGGACACAGCCTTCCCAATCTCCCTTACAGTAGAGTTCTATCCATTCTCTGTCTAATTTTCCTTTCTCATAGTATCTTTTCATCGGGCATACCGGATACCATTTGCAATCTCTACTGAGCACCTTCATCTTAAGATAATTTTTTGTTAATACTTCTTTAATTGAATCATTATAGAGAACAGCTGCCGGGTGTTGCACAGGAAATACTTTTCTATTATCAGTCAAAAAAAGCTTACCATAAAAGTTTTGAAATTCTGATTTTGGTGGCAATGGAATATCATACTTCTCTAGAATGTATTTTGTTGCATAATGACCCAGTGGGACTATCACCTTTGGATTCACTAATTCAATCTCCCTATCTAGGTACCTGCTACAGGCTTCAATTTCATCCTTCTTTGGTACCCGGTATTTCGGGAGCATACATTTAACCAGATTTGTCATATAAACCTCTTTTCTATCGATATTAGCCCCACTCAACAATTCATCTAATACTCTCCCCGAAGGGCCGATGAACATTTTGCCTTCTCTATCCTCATTCTCCCCAGGAGCTTGAGCAATTAACATGAGTTTAGCCTTTAAATTCCCCTCCCCACAAAGAGCATTCGTCCTAGTCTCAGAAAGCCTGCACCTAGTACAATTCCTTATCTCCTCACACAAATCATCAATACTCAATTAAAAACACCCCACGGCGAAACCATTTTCAACATTCTCACAAAAGACATCATTTTAATTAAAGTATCGCAAAGCATAAATTCAAAATTTTTAGTTCATTAAAACCTTCGGGGTTTTTCCCAAAAATTCTGCAGCGGTTAGCACCTTTTTATCAACTTTTTCTGCAGTCTCCCAAAATCCCACCACAGAGGGGAGTAACCGGTAGAGTCTTTTTCCCTCTTTCTCTATCACTAAGACTGTTCCTCTATCAGCCATGCTATCAAGCTTCTTCATGAGGGTTACCGGGTCCTCCCTTAGCTCGGCGGCTATTTCCCCCAGAGACTTGGTAACAATAGGCAGTTTAAGCGCCAGTTCAGCCTCCTCGGGGGTGAAAAGGTTTTTAAGAATATCAATGGCTCCTTCGCTCTCAGGAAGCCCAATAGGAATGTTGTCAAGCTTCTCTCTCAGCTTTCTATAAACCTCACTCAATGAATAATCTTCCATTCAGATATGAAGTGACATAAATCTAGTACTTGAAAATTAAATGTGTGT
>DXJA01000288.1 GCA_019056875.1 Candidatus Jordarchaeum madagascarense | reverse complement strand
AACGCATCAAACCCAAAAAAACTTAACCCCAGAATCGAACGAAACTACATCGCCTGGAAGAAACTAACTTTTAATATTTAAATTGTAAAGTATTATAAAAGTGTTATTATTGATGTAAACAGTATAGAAAGCAACCTTATTTTTCTCAAATATTTACAGTAATTTTCACAAATAATGGGCAGTTACCGTAAAATACTCTTTACAAAAAGAAGAGGGGGAATGAAAGAATATTATTCAGACGAACTGGTGGCTAGGAAAATCCTTGTCCAGAGAGCCGACACCATGAGCAGCATTCCGAAGCCCACTAGCGAAAGTATGACGGAGAACTCGAAACTATTGAGAACTGCGTTGGTCATGCTGACGCTCATAGGATAATTCAAGGCTATTAGTAACTGATTCCCAAAAGAGGCTAACTGGGTGGAGTAAATTATACTCACTAGAATGAGTAGGTCAAAGACCGCTCCACAGACTATGCTCAGAGCCCCGGTAACCATAGCGAAGTCTCGCCATTTAACCAAACCCCTTATATGTATGGTCGCCGCACCCAGTATGATTAGCACCACGCCTAGAACTGCTAGTCCCAACCAAGTATACAGGAGCCCGGGAATACGTATCGGTGTAAATATCGTTGAACCATATATCCTCAAAAAGTTATACACAATTGTGGTCTGGAATACCCCGCCCATAAAGATTAGAATCCCCGCAATCAGTGCTCCAATTAAGCTGCACGCAAAGTATAGCGAACCTCTAACACTTCTCTTCATGATGACCGTAGCGCCAAAGGCCGAAAACTTGGACCCCTCATAGAACCGAAAACCTAGACCGACCATAACACCGAAGACTATTAAGAACCCCACAAATATAGTTGACGTAATAATGGGCAGGTTGACGGAAGTAGGGTAGGACACTATTAGGCCGACGACGATGCCGTTATAAACAGATAAGCCAAAGATGGGAATAGGGAAGCCAGCTATAAAGTTTACAAGGGATGCATAGTTCATCAAATCAGACATGAAAATCATGAGAGTTGCGATCCATACGAAGCCCGCAACCGAGGTTATGATTCCCAGCACTCCTCCAATTATACCCCGTGTATTTGTTGCCTTAGACATTTTAAACCCTCTTACCAATCAGTGTTCTAACCCTCCTTTGAACCATAAGCAACCACTGGCTGAAGCGTTGTATTCCGTGTTAGGAGGGGTTGATAGGGTGTTCTGCACTACTGGAATTGAGAAAGCTACTGGTAACAAAACGTGTGTGAATGGTGTTAATAGTTTCCATTTCATCCAATACACCCTTCAAAAGAACTCATGTTTCAATTAGAAGGATAAACATCCTAAAATATTAGACGCGCAACCCTTGATAAAAGTCTTATTGCAGAGGCAAACTTACTTACTTTGCTTCACGATTTGCTCCTTTTCACCCTTTTTTCGGAGCTAAAACCCTCATTGAGATAATCTCCCGCCCCTAATCTGTCCAAGTTTCTTCCGAGAGGGGATTGGTAGAGATTATTGTTAACCGCTCCTTTTACAGCAATTTCTCGCCTGAGTGTAGGGCGGTGTGTGTCCTTAGAAAAATATGAAAATCTTGAGCTTCATCTCTCTGTTCAACTAAAAAGATTAAAATAAACGAAACTCGTATTTAAGATGCAATTACTAGAGAAGGGAGGTTTAAACAGTGTCTTCTAGATTAGGTGGATATTCAAAACAGCTTTTTTATGCTTCAATTAGTACAGCGTTTGTTATTGCTTTAATATTTATCCTTAATTATGGTAGAATTGTTGATTCCTCTAATTCGTTTTTTGATTTATACTTATTTAATATCCTGTTCTATGTGACTTTGGATTGGAGATTGGAGTTTTTTATTTTCTACTCTATTAGCAATTTGCAAATTACAACAAACTACCAGAAGTTTTTATTGATTTTGGTATTTGGAATGTTAGGGTTCTTTATAGGTACGGTTAATGGGATCTATTTTACTTTAAAATACCAAAATAAAAAAGGTGACCAAAAAAGTAAATAAAAAATGTTCTAATAAGAGCATATCACCATAAGGAGAAGGTCGCTTCATTCACCTTGGTAGTCTACGTCACAGTTTTAAAACCCGTTTTGGGTTAAAATCGCTTTTAATTTTAATAGACATGAAAATCATGAGAGTCGCGATCCATACGAAGCCCGCAACCGAGGTTATGATTCCCAGCACTCCTCCAATTATACCCCGTGTATTTGTTGCCTTAGACATTTTAAACCCTCTTACTCATTGGTGTTATAATCTCCCTTGGAGCCATAAGCAACTCCGGACGAAGCAATTGTATTCCATGTTACAAGAATTGGTAAAGTGTTCTGCATTAATGGAATTAAGGAAACTGCTAGTTGCACTGCGCATGTACATAAGGCTAACGGTTTCAATCTCATCCAATCCTTCCTCCAAGAGAAATTATGTTCCTATTGGAGGGATAAAACACCTTTAACAGTGTGAGACAATACAATTTATAATATTTTTATAATTGGCCCTAAAAGCTTAACGATAAGGTTAACCGGTCACAAAATTAGCCTATTATTTTCGATTTTTATAGATTTTTACAAATTCTTTGGGTAGTTTTAAAAAATTAATCTTAAAAAAAGAGGGGAAGTGAAATAATATTATTCAGAATTAATAAGTAGCTAAAGAATATCCATATCTAAAGAAGGACACCCCAGATGGTTAATCTCTTAGACATTTATCAATTTACCTACGTTTCAATATTATGATTACTGATAAACTTGCAATTACCAGAACCACCACTGCAATTCCTATCCCTAATAGATAGTTATTTGTCAAATTTGATGTTGTTGAGGTTTGAAAGGATATCATATAAAACAGTAGAGACCACGGTTGCAAAGGTAAAATGGGTTTAGGTTCTCCTTTTAAAAGGAACATATAGGCATTAACTTCTCCACTATTGGAACTCCAGTGATACCCAGAAACGTATACGCTCTCATTATCTCCCGAAGCCACTACATCATAGGAGTAGGTGTAGTCATCTGGAGCGCTTATTGCACCAGTCATCTCTCCTGAGGTTAAGTTGTACTCTGCTACGAGTAGATCTTTTCCTTCAAAGTAGCTTGCTATAGTATACACTTTGGTTTCATTAGGAGGTATCGCAAAGGAATATGGATCAGTTAAACTGCTCAAAGACATATTATCAAGCGTTGACCCATCAGTGGCGTTAATGGTTAGAAGCTGAGAATTAGGGGGAGGGAGTATGCCAAATATTCTATTGCCATCAGAAGAAACGCCGATAGTGTAGATCGAAGAGTACATGGTTGAGGTTAGATTCCAAATCTCGTACCCATTAGAAGAGTCGAGAGCTACGAGACTCAAATAAGAAGAGCCGGCTTTTTCATAGTGCCCGGATACGTACACAACATCGTTAAACGGTGCCATGGCCAAGCCGCTGGCGTAGGCTTCAGGATGGCTTGTATTATATAGCTCATAATGCCAAATTTCATCGCCATTAGACGAGTTGAGGGAGAACACATAGAAACTGGAATTATAAGCCGTTTCAATATATTTACTCAGTTGTACAGCAGCACATACCTGTTCCCCGTCAGGGGAAACGGCTATTGCTCCGATGTAGTCGTAAGACGGCCCACTAAGCGTATGGTTCCATCCAACTTCTCCATTTGAAGCATTAAATTCAACCAGAATTATGTCCCATTGGGTTCCATTTGGTACATAACCTCCGGCATAGATTTTGCTTTCGTCAGGTGACAATGCGACATTAAAGAACTCGGTGATTGTACTTCCCTGAATTTCAAGGGAGGTGTTCCAGACTTGGCTTCCTAATGTTTCGTATTTCCAAAGCATAGGTTTCCAACTACTCAAGTTCGTGGGATCAGTCCAATTGGCTCCTGCAACATAGATATAACTTTCGTTCAATGTGACTGGGCGATGTAGTTTCGTTCGATTCTGGGGTTAAGTTTTTTTGGGTTTGATGCGTTTTTT
>DXJA01000287.1 GCA_019056875.1 Candidatus Jordarchaeum madagascarense | reverse complement strand
CATCAAATTAATTGACTTAACTTTTATTATTTCAAATTTTTGTGGCCAGAGTGGCGGTCTTCTGGTGATCTAATGAGTAAAGATAAGAATTTAGAAACTGCCATCAGGGATGCTGAGAGAAATTATTCAGTGGGTAGAATCCTTGACGCGGCCCGAGACTTTCATACGATTTCCATTATTTTTGGGGGGATGAAGGATTATTCATCTGCGGCCAAATTTGCTGTTAAGTCTGGTAATTGTTGGGTGGAGTGCGGCGAACCGCTGCGGGCGGGAGGTCTGTACGAAAGTGCGGCGCAGTATTTTGAACTACTGTCTGAGGAGGATAATTATCGATTGTATTATAAGAAGGCTTTAGTTCAGTGTATTCTTGCGGATAGAAAGTGTGAAATTGGAAAGGTTACTCTGGCTCGTAATTTAAAAAGAGCCGCGATTTGCCAAGGCAAAGTTGACGAGAATGTTACGGTTTCCGATTACTACGCTAGAGCCGCAGAACTTTTTATTTCAGCTGCAAGAAACAGTGTAGAGAAAGAATTGTTTGATGAGGCTTCTGATCTTTTTAATTCTGCGGCGGAGTGTTATTCTCAGATTAAAGAATATCTATTTTCGGCAAATAACCGAATAGAGGCTTTAACATGTTTGAACAAATTGTTTGAAAGTTATTTGTCATCGTTAAAGGAAGAAGAATATCGGGAAATCATTAAGAGAGAAATGAAGAGGTTTAATACCACTATTTATGGATTATTAAAAAATCTGGAGTTCGTTGATCCGATAGAGAGGGATATTCTGGAGCGTTTAATGCTTGCAACGATAACTGGTCTAAAGGCAACCATTACTCCTGAAAATAAAAACGAGGAAATTATGAAATTATTGGAAAGGATGGGAAAAATTATTCGGGAAAAGGGAGAGCGTGAAACCGGGCTGGAAATTTGGGAGGGGATAATGGCGAGTTGCAATTTGGATAGCATTCTTGCAAGAGAAGAATTTAATAAGGCAATAGAATTTTTGAAAGGCTCCTTAAAGGGTTAGGGTTAAGAGTTTGTAATAACTATCGGTGTTTACGAAAATGATGATCCTTTGAAAATTTAAAATTGGTTATTAGTGATTTTTCGGGTTTTTGATTTTAGCTGAGGATTGAATCTTTATTTTATAGTATTAAGGGGGATGACAGAATTTAAAAATGGAAAAGCAAATGTATTAGTTAAGTTTTGTTAGAGTTAGGGATTGATTTTAACTTTATGAGGAATAGTGATGCCTCGAAATGTGAAACAAGATAGCATTTCAATTGCCGAGGCTGCGAGACTGATTGTGAGTGGCAAGCCTTCTATAATTGATGGATTACGTCAAGGAGTAATAAATTTTTCAGCTCTAGCGGAAATGATAAAGGAGCAAGTAATGGAAATTGTGGACAAAAAGTCGGTGAACGTTGATTCCATTAAAATGGCTTTAATGCGTTATGCGGATGAACTAAAATCACAAAGAAAGATTTTAGAAGAACAAATTGCGGAAGTTACTGCAAATAGTATCCTAGAACTCAAGAACGATGTAGCTATTTTGACCATTAACCAGAAGAGTTTCCTCATTCGTTTTGACCAAATTTTCAAATCCCTTAACTCTTTTCGTTTTCTTCAATTGACTCAAGGAACAGAAACCTTTACTGTTGTAACTGACCTGCAGAGTAAGGAAAAAATTGTGGAATCGGTGGGTGAAAAGAACATAGTTTTGGAGATTGAAGATCAATCCGCGATTGTGATTATAAGCCCCAAACAAATTATTGACGTTCCAGGAGTTATTGCTTATATTACGGATCTACTGTCAACTAATGGTATTAACATTACACAAATTATTTCCTGTTACACGGATACCTTGTTAATAGTTGATAGACGGGATGCTTTGAAGGCTTACCAAACACTTGAAAACAAGATACTTTCCCTGCGTAAAATGCTAAAATAAAGTTTTGAAAATTAAGTTTAATTAAAAGAAGGGATTAAAGGGTTTTAATGAGGCTTCTTAATTCGACTAGACTTAATTGCACTCTTTCTTGAATAGCTCTTTATTGTTTTGCTTCGCACTTGGGACAAATTTTTGTCCAGTCTTGAATTTCTGCTCCGCATACACCACAACGTTTGTACCCTGCCTTTGTTTCAGCCGTGACATCAGCTTCAGAGGATGTGAAAAACTGGCTGGGGGCCTCAGTTGGGGGGGCGGTAACACCAGGGGTTGAGAGTTGTGTCATGGCTTCATCTGGAGTTTGAATGTATTCACCCGCTTGAACAAAGCCAGAGATTTTGCCTCGATTTATTAGATTTGAGAGAGCTTCTACTAGCTCGTTTTCCGTTCTTCCCACTCTCCAAGCCATATCGCTTATCCTTATTCTGCCATACAGATTCTTCCCAGTAACTCTTGTTGGTGGAGCGGGCTTAGTCGGGGCACCCATTTTCATTGCGGCGGGTGGCTCAGTGCTTAGAGGTAAGGGTTTAGGGGGGATTGTAACTTTTGGTGTTGATATTACCCTTTCTTGTGGACTCGGTCGGGGTGCGACTGGCGGTATTTGTGGTCTTAAGGGTGATTGGGGGGGAACGAATGGTTTTGGGGGGGGGTTGATGGTTTGGGGTGTGCCAAGCATTTCTTTTGGTTCTTCTTTTATTATTGGTTCAATTTTGGGCTGCGCTTTTTGTGGCAATTCCGATGGTTGGGGAACTAGTTGCCATTCCTCCTCGGGTTCTTGAATTGTGGTTTCTGGTTGAGGTGATACTTCCTTTTCTATCGAGGCTTGGGATTCTTCTTCAGCCCAATAGGGTGTAACAGTTTCTTGAGGAGACTCATCTATTATTGTTGATTCTTGGCGGGTAGTTTCGAGAGCGATTTCTTCAAACACATCCATGGATATTCTTTCTTCTGTATGAGCTGCCTCTAAGAAATTGTCTAAAGCTTCTGTACTTTCCGTACTTTCTATGGGAGGCGCCTCTCTATGAGAGCCTAGTACTTGTTCTACGAGGTCTATTTCGTCTTCTGTGTATTTGGTTTTTGTTTTATTCCAGTATTCAATGGCCTTGTTGATGTTCCCGGAGCTTAATTCTTTGAGTGATAGAGCGAAAATATAATGATGATCCTCTATATTGCCTTTTTTACATGATTCTAAAGCATTATCCGTGAAATCTTTTGCTTGAGCGGAATCTCCTACGGATAAACTGTAGAAACCTGCCAAGGTGAAAAAATCCGACGCGATATCATATGCTTCTTCTTCAAGAAGCAGGTTAGCGGTATCTGCGTAGTATTCGATTTTTCGTTTTACATCGCTTTCCTTATAAGCCAATGTTAGTCACCATGATTACTTTTTCTTTAATTAATTCTTGCATTAAAATATTTATTAATCTTCGCAGAGGTGATGAATTATTTAAGTTTAAGGCATTGGTTTATGATTTTTATTTCTGTTTCGCTGATGTTGTTTTTAATTTTACTCAAGGATTGTTTTGCTCTTTGAAGATCACTGTTACAAATAGCTTTGCTCAGAGTAGCTAATTCATAATTATCATCTGTGACACTATTATTTTTACATATTCCCAATGCCTTATTTGCGTTTTTAATAGCATCATCAAGATTAGATATAGCAAAGTAACACATAGAAGCCCAACTCAGACTGCTCACTGCATAACCATAATCTTTCTCCTCTAACAATATTTTGGCATATTCTAAGTAATTTTGAGCAGCTAGCTCGAAACAGTTTCTAAAAGCATCAGAATTCCCAAGTAACTTGTAGGCTATCGCCGCATCACTGTAAAGAAGAGCCGCGGAGACAAGATTACCCGCCATGGTCATTTTCTCACCCTGATCCGCGTAAATTTCCGCTGCTTGCCCCATAAATTTTTTAGATTCCTGCATATTTCCAAGATTCCGATAACAATGAGCGATGCCTTCGGAATCCATGGCTACGGAAACAGTATAGTTTAGCTTTTTATGATGTTCAAGGGCTTCCGAATAACACTTACGCGCATTTTTAAAGTTATTAACTTCAAAATAGCAGTTGCCTGCCTCCCTCAGACTATCTGCCGCTTTTTCGATATACTCTTGACCCGCAACAGTGTTGGTGGCTTGAGATTCGTATTTTCTAGCTTTGTTAACCATCATTTCGCAATCTTTTTCCTTCACAGCTTTCCCACCTAAACACTCTACATTTTAAAGTACAGCTTGCTAACTTATATTTTTTGATGAAACAAATAACATTACCATCAATTGTAATGTTTTTGTTAATGCCTTTTTACTTCAATTTTCTTAAAGATTAAGAACGATTTAAAAATTATTATAAAGGCTTTATGTAAATTTCACCTTACATTACTTTTTAGAATGTTGAAACAGTTTTCAACTATACGAATATATTGAAAGTATTGAGTTTCTCCTAAATAATCATTGGACAGTTTTTCTTGAAATTTTAGCCAGTGAGACTTTGCTTCTGCTAATCCTCCTAGAAAAAGCGCAGAACAGGCCTTTGCCAACTCCCGCCTCCAAATTCTTATTCTTTTTGTTTTAGATAATTCTAAAGCTTCCCCAGCCAGTTTCTTCGCAACTTCAAGGTTCCCTAGAAGGAAGCTGCAAAAAGCAGCCCAACTGTATTCAGAAATAGCCGATTCGATTAATGAGAGAGTTTTTTTCCCTTTATCACGATTTTTTAAGCTGTCTTCACCTGCTTCTCTATGCATTTTGACCGATTCTGAAAGGTTCTCTATGAACTTATCGTTATTACCAACACCTCTATAGTAGGAAGAGAAGCCGCTATACACTAGAGCGGCATACTTCTTTTTGTTCAAGTACCCCGTAACCACCTGCTTAGCGTTATTATAACAATCAAAACATCTTACCAAGTCACTTGATTCTCTAAAAAAACAAGCTGCTCGAATGTATCTAAGAAAAGCCCCATCATAATCATTATTCTTTACATGTTCCCTAGCATCATTCAAATATTCCAAAGCGGTTTTCTCTGTAATCATTTTAAACACCTAGTTTTAAAATATAAGTGTAAATTTCAAATTAAAATTTACTGGATTAACCCCAGAAATAAAATACTAAAAGCAATAATTTCCAAGAATATATTTGACTTGTAATCAAGGATAGTAAGATTGCGAAGAGCTATTTCATGAAATCAAATTGGGTGATATACTTTTAATGGGCGTATTTTGTGAATGTGACTTTTAGAACTTTTAAGATACAATTTGTTTCGAGTAATACGTTAGATTGAAATTAAAATCTAGATTACTTTTGCCCATTACTCTCTTTTCCTTGGAGGTTATAGATTGTTAAAAGATAAAATCGCTACGTTCACAGCAACTCCTGAAGAAATAGATCTCTGTGTGTTACTTTACTCTGGAGGCTTGGACACTTCCTGTATGCTCAAATGGCTGCAGGAAAATTATAACACCGAGGTCATTACGGTAACTCTCAACGTGGGACAAGCAAAAGACTTTAAGGAAATTGAAAACAAGGCCAAAAAACTCGGCGTAAAAAAGCACCACACAATCGACGCCAGAGAAGAATACGTAAACGAATACGTGTTCAAAGCCATCAAGGCTAACGCACTCTACCAGGACGCCTATCCTATAAGCTCTTCTCTATCACGACCCCTAATCGCAAAGTGGGGAGTAGAAATCGCTAAGAAAGAAGGTGCTAACAGTATTGCACATGGATGCACCGGTAAGGGAAATGATCAAGTGCGTTTTTCGGTTACGATCAATACTTTGGCTCCGGATATGAAGATTATTGCGCCGGTGGTTGAGTGGGGTATGAGTCGTGATGAGGAGATTGCTTATGCTGAAGAGAAAGGTATTCCGATTCCGGTTACAGTGAATTCGCCTTATAGTATTGATGAGAATTTGTGGGGCAGAAGCATTGAGTGCGGAGTTTTGGAACACCCGGAAGTTGAGCCGCCCTACGATGCGTATCTTTGGACCACCCCGCCCGAGGAAGCACCGGATAATCCGACATATGTGGAGATAGGTTTTGAAGAGGGAATCCCGGTTTCTGTTGATGGCTTACGAATGGATGGTGTTGATTTAATTCTCAAGCTTCACGAGTTGGGGTGCATCCACGGGGTTGGAAGAATCGACCATATGGAGGATAGAATTGTTGGTCTAAAATCGAGAGAGGTTTATGAATGCCCGGCGGCAACGATTCTTCTTAAAGCGCACAAGGATCTCGAGAAGTTTGTTTGTACTAGACATGAAAACGCGTTCAAGAAGTTTGTTGATGAGCAGTGGACGAATTTGGTTTATACTGGTCTCTGGGTTGAACCTCTTATGGGGGATCTGGAAGCGTTCATAGATAATGTAAACCGGAAAGTTACGGGGATGGTTCGTCTTAAGCTTTTCAAGGGAAACGCTACTGTTGTGGGTCGCAGCTCCGAGTACGCCCTTTACGATGAAAACCTTGCAACCTATGATAGAAAGTCTACTTTTAACCAGTTGGCTTCATTCGGCTTTATCGAGTTGTGGGGATTACAGTCTAGAATGGCTCAGATACTCAAACCAGAAGACAAGAAGATTCATAGCAAAAATGTAAAAACCGTGAAATCCACCTAAATGCACAACAGAAGGAAAATCTAATGAGCGATAAGCTTTGGGGAGGGCGATTTATTAAGAAAACCAAAGAAGAATTGGAGCGGTTCACAGCAGGAGAGGATATACAACTCGACCAAAGACTAGCCATCTATGACGTAATCGGAACTGTTGCACATGATTACATGTTGTATAAAATAGGTGCTATTAACAAGGAAACTCTTCAGAAAATTCTCATTTCCCTATGGAGCATAAAACACTCTATCGAGAATAACAAATTCCAGCTCCGCCCCGAGTTAGAAGACATTCACATGAACATTGAAAAAACAGTGATTGAAGAAATCGGCGAGGAATGCGGAGGGATGATGCACTTGGCGCGTTCAAGAAACGACCAAGTGTTATTGGATACGCGAATGTACCTCAGAGATCAGATAAATGAAACAATAGAATTGGTTCTTAATCTAATTTCCACTTTTATTGAGGTGGGTGAGAAAAATTTAGAGACTCTGATGGTAGGCTACACTCATACACGCCAAGCACAACCAACCACTGTTGCGCATTGGTGTGGCGCATATGTTGACTCTCTTCTGAGAATTGTCGACAGATTAGAGGAAGGGTATGTAAGAGTTAACCAGTGCCCCCTAGGTTCCGGAGCAATCAGCGGGGTAAGCTGGCCCATAGATCGAAAATTAACAGCGGGCTTGCTAGGCTTTGATGGTGTTCAAGAAAACACTCTGGATGCTATATCCTCTAGAGGGGAGGCAGAATCCGAAATAATATTCGTCTTATGTCTTTTAATGACGGTGCTTAGTAGATTATCCGAAGAAATAATTTGGTGGTCTACTAGAGAGTTCGGTGTAATCGAGTTGGATGAAGTTTATACAACTGGGAGTAGTCTAATGCCTCAAAAAAAGAATCCCGATGTGGTTGAACTCATCAGAGGCCGTGTTGGCAGACTTTACGGCCAATTAATACAGGTTCTTACGATACTTAAGGGTCTTCCTTCGGGATATAATAGAGATCAACAAGAGATTAAGGGCCCCATTTTTTATGGCTTGGATACTGTCAAATCCGTGCTTCAAGTTATGCCGGGTTTACTTAATACGATCAAGTTCAATCAGGAACGAATGCTCCTAATTTTAGAGGGTTATTCAACAGTCACAGAGCTCGTGGATTTGATAATTAAGGAGGCCCAGATACCGTTTCGTTCAGCCCACAGAATAGTGGGAATGTATGTTAATCAGATCCTTGAAAGTGATAAAACGATAGATTCCGACTTGCTGTCTAGTCTAATAAAGAGCGAAATGGGTAAAGAGATTAAGGTGACCACAGAGATGATTGAGAAAGCTATTGACCCGAAGGAAACTATTGCGAGAAGAAATCACATTGGCGGACCAGCCCCTGTTGAAGTGGAAAGAATGCTAAAAAATAGAAAAGATGTTCTGAATTCAAAAAGAAATAGTCTTGTTAAGAGAATTGAAAAAATAAAATCCGCTTATAACGAGATTGAGAATCTGGTTCGAGATTTTAGTCTTAAGTGAACTGTGTTCTGTTCGGAACTAGTTGGTAATATACAGTTACTTTTAACACATTATGTTTTTATACTATTCTTCTTTTTTCTGCTCATCCACAATTGTTTTTCTAATAATATTGGAGGTTACAGCAATGAATTGCAAATGCCCAGAATGTTACTTTGAATTCGTCATAGAAGACGAAGTGATGATTGGTGAAATAATCGAGTGCCCTGACTGCGCAATTCAATTAGAAGTAGTCGAGAAGAATAACGGCGGCATCGTTTTCGAAGTTGCGCAACTAGAAGAAGAAGACTGGGGAGAATAAAATTTTTACAATTTTATAAAATCTCCTATTTTATTAAATTTTTATTGAGAAAGTTACCAGAGCAAGAAGAATAAGGTGAATGGATCGATGAATATCGGGCTGATTTATAACCAGATATCGTGGGAAGAAAAAGCAATCGTTGAAGAGGCGAAAAAACAGGGAATACAAATACAACCGTACGACAGTAGAAAGATGCATTTGAAAATACAGGATGGAAAAGAATTTTCAGACATCGATCTTTTTCTTCAAAGATCTGTGAGTTATACAAAGGGGCTCTATTCTACTGTGGTTCTTGAATCTCAAGGTTTTAGAGTAATAAACTCTACAGAATGCCAGGAAACATGCGGGAATAAATTAAAAACCTCGGTGGCGTTGAATAGGTGTGGAATAGTGACACCGAAAACCTATGTTGCTTTTTCTTACGAGTCAGCCCTCAAAGCTCTTGAAGAGTTAGGATACCCCGCTATTCTTAAACCATTAATTGGAAGCTGGGGAAGATTGGTAGCGATCCTAAAGGACGAACAATCGGCGAAAGCTATACTTGAATCAAGAGAGGTTTTGGGTTCATTTCTTCACAAAGTTTACTACCTTCAGGAATTCATCAATAGTGGAAGAGACATCAGAGCTTTTGTAATAGGTGAATCAGTGGTCGCTGCGATGTACCGCTATTTGATTCCGGGAGATTGGAGAAGCAACGCAACCATCGGCGCAAAAGCAGACTCTTGTGAAGTTACCTCCGAAATTGAAGATCTAGCCTTAAAAGCTGCATCTGCGACTAAAGGCGAAATCGTAGGGGTGGACTTCTTTGAAAGAGAGGAGCAGCTTCTCGTGAACGAAGTTAACCACGCACCCGGATTCAGACATATAGTATCAGCCACAGAAATTAACATTGCGGAGAAAATTGTGGGGTATTTACTAACCTGTGAATAACAATCTGTCCCCTTTCAAACCGGAAGGAACATTCCTGAAACCTTGAAAAATTGAATTTTTGTAAAAATTAAAAATATTTAAGAGGCATATGGGTGAGGAATCGAGTTGATTATTGCAATTAAAATTGGCGGAGCTATGGTGGATAAGGAAACAGGAAATCTAGTCGCAGACCTAAAAAATCTGATCAAGGAGAATAAGATAGTTATTGTTCATGGTGGAGGTCCTCAGATTAATGAGATTGCGAAAAAATTGGGAAAGGAACCTATATTTGTGAAGTCGCCGAGCGGGTTTAGAAGTAGATTTACGGATATGGAAACTCGGGATATTTCCATTATGGCTATGGCGGGAAAAGTGAACAAAAAGATAGTTGCCTTGCTTCGGAAAAACCAGATTCCCGCTGTAGGATTAACCGGACTGGATGGAAAAACATTAATCGCTGAAAGAAAGGATAAGATAATTGCTGTTGAGGATGGGAGAAAGAGGGTGCTAAGAGGGGATTACAGCGGAAAAATTAAGGAGACAAACGGGGTGCTTCTTAGTTTGTTTCTCGAAAACGGGTACATTCCAGTTGTAGCACCCATCGGAATAAGCTTTGAGGATGAGCCCGTAAATATAGATGGTGACAGAGCGGCGGCACATATAGCGAAAGCAGTAAACGCGGATATATTTATCTCACTCACCGATGTTCAGGGAGTAATGATTGACGGGGAACTGATTAAAAGTCTGAGTAAGCAAGAAACGGAAGAAATTATTAAAAAAGTGGGGGGAGGCATGCGAAAGAAAATATTCGCCGCTCTCGAAGCATTAAATTTGGGCCTAAAACCCGTGGTTATTTGCTCAGGGATTGTAAAGGATCCTATATCCTCGGCTCTCACGCTTAAAACAGGGACGGTGATAACGTGACAGACCCCATAGAATACTTCTTAGAGATGCTTGAGATTCCTAGTGTCTCGGGAAAGGAACACAGATTTTCGGTTTTCTTGATGGAAAGTATGAAAAATCTTGGTTACGAGATTAAGCAAGACGATGCAGGAAACGTATTAGGCAAAATAGGTGAAGGAAGACCCATACTTCTCCTTTCTTCTCATATTGATACAGTGCCCGGAGAGATCCCGGTAAGAGAGGAGAATGGGAGAATTTATGGTCGGGGAGCAGTGGATGCTAAAGCCTCCGTTGCCTCTATGATACTAGCAGGCTCTTTCCTTCCAGAGCTGGAGGTTGAAGGCGCATTAATATTTGCCGACGTCGTAGAGGAAGAATCTAGCCTAAAAGGAATCCAAACTCTACTAGAGGGAAATCTTGAAGCCGACTACGCGATATTTGGGGAACCAACCAAAAGTCATAGAATATGCCTAGCATCTAAAGGTAGACTCCTATTCAAAATAAATTTGAAAACTAAAGGCGGACATGTCGCCTGCTCCTGGGTCTATAAAAACTCCATAGAACTTGCATATGACCTCTGGAAAAAGTTTAAGGAAAGCGTCGAGACTCAAGAAAAGACACCTTTCTTCTCCACTATTCCCAATCTTACTCAGATAACGGGGGGAGCGGCCCCCAATGTTATCCCCAGTGAGTGCCAACTATTTATAGACGTTCGCTTTCCCTATATGGTCAAGTCCACAAAGCTACTGGGAACAATCGAGAAAACCTTTAAAGAATTTAAGGAAATGAACGGGGTTCAAATAAGTTACGATGTTTTGAGCCAAATAGAAGGATTTAGAGCCGACAAAGACTCCACCTTGGTGAAAGAATTAGCCAAAGCAATCAGTGACATCAAAAATACAGAACCAAGGTACATAAGAAAAACAGGAACCTGCTTCATGAATATAATCGGCCGCTGGTTCAACATTCCAACTGTGAGCTACGGACCAGGAGACCCCGCGCTCGAACACACCGACGAAGAGCATATTGAAAAACAAGAATTACTAGAGTCAATAGATATCCTTAAAAAGGCAATAAAAAATATTTTGGGCCAAAAAAATTCCTAAAGGCAAATATCAATTACCCTACTTTTTGTAACCTTCATTAAGACATTGGAGTCTATAGCAAGAAGTGAATCATCCGACCCGCCACTAGCGTATACCTTTTCATGCTTTAAGAGACCTTGATCAATAAAGGTTGTTAACTCCCTAGAGTGACCAAAAGGAGGAACACCACCGATTGAGAACCCGGTGACTTCCTCAATCAGTTTTGCATCAGCAAACTTGATCCTTTTTGATAATGTTACCTCAGCTAGACGTTTTTTATCAACTCTTTTGTCACCGGGTGCTATAACTAGAAATGGCTCTCTTTTCTCATTCACCAGTAATAAAGACTTTGCGATTTGGGATAGGCTTACGCCTAATGCTTCGGCTGCCTGTTCAGACGTAGCTGTGTTTTCACCCAGCTCTATTATTTCAGCAGGTATATTTCTATTTTTCAGAAATTTTTTAATTCTTTCAATTCCGGACATGAAAATCAGCTCTACATTATCAGAGAGAGAACTGCTTTCTGAACATGTAACCTATTTTCCGCCTCGTCATAAACTACAGAGTGTGCACCGTCCACTACCCCATCGGTGGCTTCAACATTTCTCCTTATGGGTAGGCAGTGCATAAAAATCGAATCTTTATTGGTTAGCTCCATCAACTCCTCGTTACAAATCCAATCTCGAAAATCTACCCTAAACTTTTTTTCCTCCTCAAATTTCCCATAATGTTTCAGGGAGCCCCAAGCCTTCACATATACGACATCAGCATCCCTATACGCCTCATCCATACTTTGTGTAACCTCAAGAGAACCGCCGTTCGACTCACAATTGCTTCTAGCCCATTCCATTATCTGTTCATCTAACTCAAAGCCTTTAGGATGCAGTAGAGTCACATCCAGTCCGAACCGCGTCGCTATAAGAAGTGCAGAGTTAGGGACGCTAACAGGTAGAGGTCTTGGATGATAAACCCAACTCAAAACAAACTTTTTTCCGCTCAGATTTCCTTTCTTTTCCTTAATGGTTAAGATATCTGCCAGAGCCTGACACGGATGAAACATATCACACTCCATATTAATCACAGGTATTTCTGCCCACTTGGCAAATTCACGCACCACCTCGTTGCTCTTTCCGTATTGCCAGTCGGTAATATTTGGGAAAATACGAATAGAAATTCCATCAGCATATTTTGCCATCACCGAAGCAGTATCTTTTATAGATTCGGAGCCCTTACCGATCCAGGCTTTCTCCGCATCCATGTGAACAGAATGCCCCCCCAGCTGAGTCATACCTATCTCAAATGATAAACGGGTTCTGGTACTGGGATTGAAGAAAAGCATGATAAGTGATTTTCCTTGCAATTCGGAAGAAAATTTCCCAGGCTCTTTCTTAATCTCGGAGGCGAGGTCTAAAACCGATTCTAGCTCATCGTAGTCCCATTCTTGAGTGGTTATAAAATCCTTACCTCGTAAATTGCCCTTAAGCATAATATAACCTCGAGAGTAAATATTAACTCATAACAATTACTCTCGTAGTTTAAAAAAATATGCAAAAACAATTCTAAAAATTCCCAATTCAGAAAAATATATGTACCTCATTAAAAAGTGAGTGGACTTGAAGCAGGTTATAATATAAAATAAGATGAATTAATTCGTTATTCCTGACAAATTAGTGGTATGCTAGTTTAGCACAGACCCGCGTCTTCAAGTCTTTTAACTACCTGCTCATATCTCTCTTTGCTGTTTATGATATCGTTGACCATCTCTTCGTTCATGTGTGTACCTGGTCGAACCTCGACCACAGCATTTACACCCAATGTGTCTTTTAACTTCTTCTTGATAAGAACCCCGATCACACTGCCCATAGGGCACATCGTTGATGTGGGTTTGAATGTTACCTTTACTTTGCTGTCGGATTCAATTGTTATGTCGTCTTCATTCACCATGTCTAATTCTAGGATTGATACTGGCATCTCTGGGTCTTGTACGTCTTTTAAAACTTCTAGAATTTCCTTTTTTTCCAATAGTTTAGTCTCCTTTTAGCTTTTCGTTTGTCTATAATGGTTTGTGTCTTATAAGGTTTTTTGTCTGGTTGTTGAAATATCTTGAACAAACGCGAACATGCAGAATTTTGGTTTAGCAAAGTATTGTGTAGAAAGAAACAGTTTTCAAGAGGTATTAAGGTACATTGAGTTTTTTTAAGACTTTTGCTACGATGTGTCTTAAAGGCAGGTTTGTCTCCTTAGCAATTTTTTTAAGATCCTCAAACTCGGGTTTTATTCGAATGATATTACCACTTGTATCTCTAGAAACTTTGATTCTTAAATCATAGGATTTGCTCCCAATGGTGATGCTAGTTATGTTCGTTTCGCGTTTCAAAACCAGTCGAGGCGTGGAGGTTAAACGAACCCCCAGGCTTCCAGTTTCATCTATCAATGTTCTTGCAAGCTTTTGTGCATCATCCGGATTTGAGATTACCTTAATAATTTGTCCAGGTCGTCCTTTTTTTGTGATAACCGGTATTACACTAACGTCTTTTGCACCCTTCTCAAAAAGCACATCTATGGTCTGTCCTATTATTTCTCCGGAAACATCATCTACGTTAGTTTCCAAAACCACAACGGAATCCTCAACGAGGTTAAAAGATTGCTCGTTTGGGGTTTCCCTCTCACCCACAACTATCCTTAAAACATTCGGTAGGTTTGGAAAATCCTTCGTTCCTGCACCATATCCAACTTCAATATTTTTCATATTTGGAATAAAATTTGTGAATACGATCCCCAAGCTGGAAACGATTGAAGCACCGGTGGGTGTAGTTAATTCAAATTCAATAGGCCCACCCCGTATTGGAAAATTATTATTTTTAGCGATTTCAAGTACCGCGGGTGGAGGAGTAGACATGGTTCCGTGTGAGAATGTTAGGCGACCTCCTCCCACAGCTAGGGGTGTACAAAACCATTGACAGTTTTTCATTAAGCCAAGGTCTTCGCAAGCCACTGCTGAACCTATAGCATCTGCTAGAGTGTCGGCTGAACCAGCCTCATGCAGATGTGTGTGATCCAATTGTTCTCCGTGGATTATTGATTCTGCTTCTGCAATAGTTTTTACGATTTTGACTGCAAAAGCTCTAGCCTCTTCGGATAATTGGAGTTCCTTCGTGCAGTTAACTGTAGCATCCAAAATATCCTTGCCTGTTCTATTTTCCACCTTTTCATCCGGTGACACTTGAACCTGGGTTGCAGTTAAACCGCTTCTGGTGGTTTTATTAATGTTTATTTCTATTCCTTTGCAGTCTCTGAGAAATTTTGGGATCAGTTCTATAGCACTGATCACCTTCTCCTGATTTGCGCCCAAATCTAGTAATGCTCCTAGAAACATGTCGCCTGAAATTCCAGCTGTTTGGCAATCTATAAATGCTATTTTGCTCATTTTCTTCTACTTTCCTTATTGTTCTCTAATTTTGCTTTATGTTCTGCCACTCTATTTGCTATTAAGGCCGCAGTAGCCCCTGCGCCGAATCCGTTATCAATATTGACTACGCAAAGTCCCGCTACGCATGACTGCAGCATGGTAATAAGTGCGCCCAGTCCTTTTCCTCCAAATCCATAACCGGTGCTTGTTGGCACTCCAATTACGGGAACGTTAACCAAGCTTGCAACTATTGAGGGGAGTGTTCCCTCCATACCTGCGACTACAACTAAGGAGTCAACCTCCTCTTTTATCATCTGACCTAAGGGAGGAAAAACCCTGTGTAGTCCTGCAATACCCACATCATAAGAGGTAAAAACCTGGCATCCCATGGACTCGGCTATTATTTTCGCTTCCTCAGCAACTGGAATGTCCGAGGTG
>DXJA01000286.1 GCA_019056875.1 Candidatus Jordarchaeum madagascarense | reverse complement strand
TATAAGAAACAATTGGTGGAACTAATCTAAATTTTTTTATTACGATTCAAATCCACTAAAACAAAAAACTAATTAAAGAAAATTTCTTAAAATAACCATTATTCAACATAAATTCCAATTTCCATGAAAAACTATGAAAAACACAGATAGAAAGAACCACAAAAAAGATAAATAATAACTCGAATACCGTGTCAACGTAAATTAAGTATCTGAGGGACGCTCAATGGCTGAACTTCTGATAAAAAACGGTTATGTTTACGATCCACTAAATAAAATAGACGGAGAAAAAATAGACATCGCAATAAAAGATGGGAAAATAGTAGAACCAAGCAAACTATCCAAAAAAGCACAAAACATCGACGCCACAGGCATGGTCGTGATGCCCGGCGGCGTAGACATACACACCCACATTGCAGGAGCCAAAGTAGACACTGGTCGCTTACTCAGACCAGAAGACCACAGAAAAGACGTAGTACCCAAGACACCTGGGCTCAGATCCGGGACTGGCTACTCCGTACCAACAACCTTCGTGACCGGATACCGCTACGCCCAAATGGGCTACACAACAGCTTTTGAACCTGCAATGCCACCACTCAAAGCCCGACACACACACGAAGAACTTAACGACATCCCAATACTCGATAAAGCATGCTTCCCACTATTCGGAAACAACTGGTTTGTTTTCGACTACATAATAAACCGTGAACCCGACAAACTCGTCGCCTTCGTGGCATGGCTACTGAGAGCCACAAAAGGCTTCGCCATAAAAATAGTAAACCCCGGCGGAGACGAAAACTGGGCATGGGGCAAAAACGTAAACAGCCTAGACGACCCCGTAACATATTTCGAACTCTCCCCAAGAGACATACTAGAAGGACTAGCCTACGCAAACGAAAAACTAGGACTACCACACACCATACACGTACACGGCAACAACCTAGGACACCCCGGGAACTACGAACTAACACTCGAGACATTTGACACCATGAAAAAAATAAACGTATCAACCGGACGAAAAAGTGTAATGCACTTCACACACGCTCAATTCAACGCTTATGCGGGAAACTCATGGCAAGACTTTGCTTCAGGCGCAGAACCCATAGTAGAATACATTAACAAACACGACCACATTACAATAGACTCCGGCCAAGTCATCTTCGGAGACACAACCACTATGACGGCCGACGGTCCCTGGGAGTATGCTTTGCAGGGTATTAATCATCAGAAGTGGACTAATGCTGATGTGGAGTTGGAGACTAGTTCTGGTGTGGTGCCTTATGATTTTAGGCGTAAGAATCCTGTGAATGCGGTTCAATGGGCTATAGGGTTGGAACTTCTTTTGGGGATTAAGGATCCTTGGAAAGTTTGTGCTACTACGGATCATCCTAATGGTGGGCCTTTCTTTAAGTATCCGATGTTTTGGTCTTGGCTTATGAGTAGGAATGCGCGTAAGGACATGTTGGAAAAAGTTCATAGCACTGCTTCTCAGAAGACTAAGCTTCCAGATTTTGATCGGGAATACACGTTTGGTGAGCTTGCTGTGGTTACCAGAGCTGGTACTGCTAAGCTTTTGGGGTTGAAGGATAAGGGTCATCTGGGTGTCGGTGCTGATGGTGATGTTGCGATTTATAATTTTGATCCTGAGAAGATGAATTCCTCGAATGATTATAAGAAGTTGGAGAAGGCTTTGGGGAATGCTGCTTACACGGTGAAAGATGGCTTAGTAGTGGTTAAGGATGGTAAGGTGGTTGCTTCACCTTACGGTAGGACTTTGTGGGTGGATGTTCACTTGCCTAAGGAGCAAGAGGCATCTATTTTGGATGATATAAAATACCGTTTTACTTATCAGTATAGTGTAACTTTGAGGAATTATGCGGTGCAGATGGAGTATTTGCCCAAGTCTATGGCGATAACGGTTGGTAATTGATTAAGTTGAGGTGGTGTGGTTGAAGAAGATTGAGTTGACTCCTTTGGAGCAGTCGAAAATTCCGGTTGAAGCTGAGGTTATTTCTCCTGATAATTTTGCGGGTAAATCTATTGATGAAATTAAGAAGATAATGGTTTGGAGAGGTAATCGTCAGAAAAAGTTGGGTGAGCTGTTTAAGGTTGCTGGTGAGAGTGCTGAGTCTCCTGGAGAAATTTCAATTATGATTAATGGTGATGTGCCCACTGCGAAGCGTGTTGGGCAGGGCATGTCGGCGGGTGAGATTGTTATCAAGGGAAAAGTGGGTATGCATGTAGGCGCAGAGATGAAGGGTGGTAAAATTGTTGTTGAAGGTGATGCGGATCATTGGGCTGGTGCAGAGATGCGGGCTGGAGAGATTCACATTAAGGGTAATGCAGGAAATTATGTTGGTTCGGCTTATCGTGGATCATACGAAGGTATGAAGAGGCTTGCAAAGGGGGTTGAAGGTACTATACTAGTTGATGGGAACGCGGGAAGCGAAGCGGCGTCACGTATGGCTAATGGAAAGGTTGTTGTAAAGGGAAATATTGGTCCTTTCGCTGGTCTACACATGTCTGGAGGAAAACTTTTGGTTCATGGCAATGCTCAGGAGCGGACTGGAGGCGAAATGACTAAGGGAAAAATCATCATACTGGGTAAAGTTTCTGAACTGCTGCCCACATTCAAGTTTGAAGAAGAAGTGCCTGAGGTAGAGCTAAACGGTGAAAAATTTAAGGGGCCTTTTCTGAGATTTTCTGGTGACCTTTCAGAAGAAGGAAGCGGATCAATCTACATATCGAAAGAGAAAAACCAGCATATTTCGCCTTAAAATGACTTAAAGATAAGAGGGAGGCAAATTGGTCATTAGTGTTAATCGACAAGCAAATATGCTAGTAGACAAAATGATTGAGAATTCTCAACTGTTGCAGATTGCAAGGAAACGGCTGCTGCAGCCAAGGAGAAGACCGATGAGGCCAAGAGCTCTTCTGCTGACACTGGCAAGAGTGGTGCCACCAAGCGTAACACTCGAGGAACGGCGGAGTAAACAAGTGTGGGAGATTGATTTAGTTTCAGCGATGCCAGCGTGCAAATTCCAATTTTATCTTTCTATCAATCTATCATGTACACAAACCAATACAA
>DXJA01000285.1 GCA_019056875.1 Candidatus Jordarchaeum madagascarense | reverse complement strand
TAATTTCGGGAAGCGTTTCCTGCGTCTCATCCTGTAATCCGAGCCCGGGGCCGACTATTATTCCGGTTGCCCAGTCTTGAATTAAATTGTTTATAGGGGGCAGGGCTTCTCTATTTAGCACCTCGCCGGGAAGTTCTCGCACTATTAGATCCGGGGAGTATCCTCTAATCACTTGGGCGATTTTTGAGGGGGGTGTAACAATTACGAGATCCACACCGGTTCTGAGCGCGGAAAGGGCCGCAAGTGCGGGTGCACCGGAATAGTACTTGCTTCCACCGATCACGAGAACTTTGCCGTAATCTCCTTTGTGGGAGTACGGATCTCTTTTTTTGATTACGGATTTTAAGTCTCCTGGCCCTGCTATGATCTCTGCTTCTGTTGGGATACCTATAGGCCATATTTCGAGTTCTCCGGTGCAATCCTTGTTCAATAATCCGGGTTTTGCTTTGTGAAAAGTCACTGTAACATCAGCCTTAACCACTTTGTCTTGAATCTGGCCACTGTCGGGATCCAATCCGGTGGGGACATCCACAGCTATTTTAAACGCGTTTGAAGTGTTGAACAAGTCTATCGCGGTAGAGAAGGGTTCCCGGATTTTTCCAACAATTCCGGTTCCCAACATCGCATCAACTAACACATCGGCATTCCGGATTAAGTCTTCGATTTTTTTGAAATCTGAGGAGTCTCTAATATGGGTTTTCTCAATAGTTAGCATCATTTTTTCTGTGGCGTTCCAGTTTTGTCTGGATTCAGGAGTGCGAATGTTGTTCGGGTCGCCCAGAAGAATCAAGTGCACCTTAGCGCCAACCGAGGCTAGGTGTCTTGCGGCAACAAAGCCGTCTCCACCGTTGTTTCCGGTTCCAGAAATAATTACTATGCTCGATCCTTTTACCTTCCTTCTCTTCAGCGTATTCTCAACGATTCCTCTGCCAGCGTTTTCCATTAGCAGTGATCCGGGGACTCCCAAGTATTCAGAATTTTCATCGGCAATTCTCATATCTTCTACGGAAATAATTTCCAAATTCCATGCCTCCACCACTTTTACATAATAGGGGTGAACCTTAATGTTACTCTTGAACCTATTAATTATGTACTCAAAAGCTTTTTATTTCTTTAAAGGATTTTCTCCATCATGTGTCCGAGATTATCATTATTATTAAAGAAGGTCAAGACTTATATTAAAACTCCTAATTTTGAGTGTAAGCAGTGCGGAGAGTGTTGCACGAGGTATACTGTATGCGTTACGCACAAAGATGCTTTTAGAATAGCGAAAACCTACGGATTAAATCCCCACGATTTTCTAGATTCCACGATCCCTGATAAAAGCGTGGAAAGATCATTCAAAGATGTTCCTAGATTCGTGGGAGAAGAGGGGGAAAAGTGGGTATTATGCCTTAAAGATAATGAAAAGAATGGTAGATGTTACTTTAACAATTCTGGACCTTGCTCGATTTATCCCATCCGACCCTTTATATGTCACGCATTTCCCTTTCTCTGGCAAAATAAAAAACAGGGATATAAATTCACACTTAACAATGAAGCTTTGGGTTTTTGTAAGGGTTTGGAGGCAAATGAGAACAAGTTCGATTTTGAAGCCGTGGCCAGGGACATGATTGAATCAGAAAAGGAGGACAAGGAATACGCTAAACTTGTTAAGGAATGGAATCAATCAGTAGAGAGAAAAGAAATAAAATCTCCTTCCCTGAAAAAGTTCATCGACTTCTTTATGAAAAAACTTTGGGAGGAGGAAAATGCCCTATAGAGAATTATATCTTAACCCTCAGAACATCTTCTTGGGACGGACAACCCCCTACGAAGAAGCCGAATTCGCACTATTCGGGGTCCCCTTTGACGGCACTTCTTCTTATTTGCCTGGTGCGCGATTCGGCCCTTCGCTCATTAGAGAGGCATCGTGCAATCTGGAATCATTTAGCCTAAGAAGCCTTAAGGACGCAGAGGATGCCAAAGTCTGTGACTTGGGAGATATTGCTGTGGTTCAGGGAGATGTTTATCAAACAATGGATAGGGTGGAAAAAGTGGTAGCGGAATTAAACCAGGATGGTAAAAAGTCCATAATGCTTGGAGGGGAACACACCATGACTCTGGGGGCCTTAAGGGGATACGGAAGGAATTTGGGGATAATAGATTTCGACGCACATATGGATTTGAGGAGCGATTATTCGGGTCAGCAATTGTCCCATGCGACTTTTATGAGAAGGGTAGTGGATGAGGGGTCAGATATTCTTCAAGTGGGGGTGAGATCAATCTGCAAAGAGGAATACGAATTTATTTCTCAAGAGGGCTGGAATTATGTAACAGCTCTTGAAATTCAGAGAGAGGGAATAAAAAAGGCTGCGGATAAGATAAAAGAGTTCCAAAAAGAAAGAGACCGTATCTACTTAACCATTGATATTGATGTCCTAGACCCCGCCTATGCCCCCAATGTGGGGAACCCGGAACCCGGAGGATTAACCCCAACACAGTTAATGGATTTACTGGAAATATGTGGCAAAGTGGTAGGCTTTGATGTAGTGGAAGTAACAAACAGTGGACGCATGGCCGCAATGGTTGCGGCAAAAATAATTTTGGAATTATTATGCCTCATCGAAGTCTAGAAACCGTCATAATTTAATAGGTTATATAATTACTCAATTAAACCTGAATTTCTTCTATGGGCTTCATAAACCCTATGCTTTTGTGTCTTAGGTAGACACGAGGTATATTGACTTTTTTTGCCAATCTTATGAGAAGTTCAACACTAGTTGATTTTATTTTTTTCAACTCGTCACTAAAAGCTCCTGCCGGCTCAAACTGTTGGAGAGTATAACTTGCCTCTTCCTTTTCCGCTTTTGAAATGTAGCCAAGGTCTCTCAGGACATTACCTATGTTTTCATAGTATATTTCCTCAGTGTTTAATGTGGGAATAACGGTTGTTCTTAAATCCGCGTAGGAATTACTTTCTAAAACCGTTTTTATGGTCAACGAGAGATTTTTAATTATTTTTTCACCATTGCTTATCCCACACAATTTGCTATACAGGTCGGGATTATTAAACGGAGCCTTTATATCGATAGATATTAAATCAGCCTTGTTTACAAGTTGCTTCGCGTTTTCAGGTAAAAACCCATTTGTATCGAAACCAAAGGAAAGATTCTTCTTTTTGCAAAAATTAGCAATTTCAAGGAGAACATCAGGATAAAGGGTGGGTTCCCCTCCAGAAACTTTAACCGCATCTATCAAAGAACTAGCATTTTCAATTCTTTCAAAAATTCGAGACAACTCCACTTCCTGATCTGGACTTGTTTCTAGCATCTTCCAATTGTGACACATAGGACAGCGGAATGGACACCCCGCCACGAAAATAACCATAGCCGGCTTCTGAGGATAATCAATAGTGCTCAAATCCAATACTCCATAAACATATGCCTTCATTAACGCCACCAACGAGTAATTACAGAAAAGTTCTTTAAGAACATAAAACAATTCTAAACAACCAATTTAAACTCTGTGGAACTATAATAGATTATCGTTTAAAACCAAAGAAGGGGCATTGAAGATGGATAATCGTAAAAATTCGTCCCGAGCCTCACAGTTCACGACAATGGACTCCGAGAATCGAATCACTATCCCCAAAAAAATTTGCGAGACACTAGAAATTGGAGAAGGTACTCGATTTTTAGTGGTACCAGACAAAACAAAATCCAAAATTACACTATACCCAATAATTCGTGGAGAAGAAAAATTTGCCGAGTTACATATGAAACTTAGGAACCTCCCCGGAGTTTTAGGAGAAGTGGCAACCGAGCTTGGGAAAATGAACATCAACATCGAATCCAGTGTGGTTCCACCCAGTTCCGAGAAAATTAGCGATTTTTACGCCATAATTAACTGTACCGAATGCAAAATTCCAATAGTAGAAGTAGAGGAAAAGCTTAGAAAACTTAAAAACACCATCGAAGTTGAAATCATACCAATCGAATAACAATCAAGCAACTATAATGGAATATGACCATCACCAAAATTCCTCTTTAAGAAATAAACTCTCCGAATACAGGAAAGCAACTTACCCGATAGTTATATCTAATCAGAGGTTAAAAATACTTTAAATTGAAAAAAGCCTATACAAGGTTTCAACACAAAATTTTGTTAGTATCATAATAAAAATAATACTAGAAGACCAAACATTTTTCTGATTCTATAAAATAAAAAATGTATCCCTTTTCAAATGGTGGTTCTTTAAAATGGGTAAAAATGATAAAGACATTGTTCCCATCATTCCCAGCGAATTTGAAACCATACTCTCTGTGGAGCATCGTAATACTGGCATCTTGTTGGGTTTTGCTATTACTGCGTTGGCTTTGATACTATTCTTTCTATTTGACTATAGCTATTCCTTTCTGGAGATAAGTATTGTGACTTTTACGCTGGCTTCTTCTATTTCCTTCTTCATTTATTCTCTGAGAACGCGTGTACTTGCCCTCTATCTCACCCACTATGAATCGGTAACAAAGGACAAGACCTTTTTGAGAGACATTTGGAGATATTCCCTTCACGCCGACGCTTCCACTGAGGTAGGATTGCAGTTAATCCTAGTTTCGATATTTCTTTTTCTGATGATAATTGAATTGGTGATCCCCGCGGTTACTATGATGGTGATTGTGAATCTTCTTTTCAGCCGGTGGAGTTTCCGGAAAATGTCAATAAAAGTGAAACAGAAATTCAAGGCTAGGCCACATACCAAGTTTTTAATATCGAGGTTTAGAGATTTCACGAGGTTAGTAATTTTGATTACTAGGGTCTGGATTCCGCTCTTTATGGTGATATATTATCTAATTGCAGAGTATTTCCTAATTTTCTCTCCCTATAGTCCTTACTGGATATTGTTATTTTTAGTTGGGTTAGGTATTTCGATTGTTTATGTTTTGGTGACAGAGGAGGAAGTTTCAATAATATGATATGAACCGATAACCGCAAACTAAGCGATTTACTCCTCGGCCTTTTCCTTGCGCCCAGAAATATTTCCCGTTCTCCCTCTTTCTCTTGTAGAAAAATTGGTGCCTATAGCATTTTGGATTACTTTTGTTATTTAGGTTGGGAGAATATTAACTCGGTTTCGTGTAGTATTTCGAATGTTTTGGTGTGATTTTCATACTGGACAAGTTTTTTCACATCTTCGATTTCATCCAAATCGAGAGACACCCTCGGCGAACTGTAAATCTTGGGTTCTATGTTCATTTTTTTAGATTCATTAAGGTGTGCGTGGAAACTATTTCTCCCAAATTTTGGTTCTATAATTTGGGGGGGAGTTCTGTAAAGAATGTTTGTTCCTCCGGTTAGGGATGGCGAAAGGATTACAGCTGGTTTTGATTTTCCCTTTGAGATTATGGTATTGATGTCTTGGGGGGTGATTAAGGGTAGGTCGGCGGGGATAACAAGTGTGGCTTCAGCGTTCATATTTATGCTGTATTCAGTGGCTTCGATTATTGCTTGGTTTATTCCTCGGGGTTTATCCTCCAGTAGTAGAGTAGCATTTTTTGGCATAACATTTTCTATTTTTTTATCGGAAGTTATTACGATAAGGTGGCTTACTTTTTTTGAGAAGGTTACTGCTGAAATAACATCGGAAAGCATAGCTATCACTAGGCGTTTTCTCATGTCGTCTGAGATTCCGCTTACCAGACGTGACTTGGATTCCATCACACCTTTGAAAGGAATTATAACGTGTACCCTCAAGACTTATCCCTTAGAATTCTGTTATGCCTTACAATTTAATATACTTATTATGAAATTTTCTACTTCATTTTTTGTATTGCGTTCTCAACCTCTAGTGCCAGTTTTCCTACCAATTTGGGGTCAGTAAGTGTGTATCTCGCAACTGAGACTGCTTGCGCTCCCGCCTTAAGCATTTCTATAGCGCGACTTGTGCTATTAATTGAATTGTTACCAATCAGAAAGGTTTTACTTTCATTTGAAACCCTACTAATTATCTCCAAGTCTGCCTCGGGATAACCGGGTTTCATGGCATCAATATGAAAGGCGTCAACCTCTATTGATTCCAAGGCTTTTGCTAAGGCTAGGTCGTCAACCATGTTGGCACGCCACTTTATCATTACGGGTATTCTTAATATTTCTCTCAAATCATTAATCCATTCTTCAAGTTTTTTGAAATCGAAAAGTAGAGCCTGCCCCCCACCCAGCTCTGTGATCTCCAGTTGCCTACAATGGGCATTTAGCTCAAGGGCATCAGCACCACTGTTTTGCACAATTTCACCGGCTCTCAGTAACCCCTCCAAGGTAGCCACCCTCACATTCACAGCTACCGGAGCACCCCCCTTCTTGGCCGTTGCAACCTCCCGATATACAAAATCTTCCAGATTACCCAGCTCCACGTGAAACTCGGTTTTACCTCTAGCCTTTATTTTAAGCCCGGCTTCAACTGTTTCAGCATCGAAGCTTATTCCTCCAAGTATCACCATTCCCGCTCCAGCTTTAGCGGCCTCAAAACAGAATCTGCCATCACAAATACCAGCCATTGCCGCTAAAATCACATGGTTTCTAATTTTTATCATAGGTTGCACCTAGGTTTTTTATAACCAGCTTGGCGAGACGCATTTTGTCTTCTTCACTTTTCATGATAATATCGGAACAAAAAACTTTGATGCCCAGCTTTCTAATCCTCTCAGCGAGAGCCTTATCACGATTATCTATAAATATTTCATCTATGAGACCCTGGTAAATACTCGCAACCCCGAAAGAGGATACTTCTAAACCTATTCCGCTCAACAAGTTTCCAGCGGGTCCGCTAACCGGTTCAGTGCCCACTATGGGACTGATACAAATTCTCTTGACCCTAACACTTTCTAAGGTTTTTCTGATACCGGGAACACCAAGAATTGGACCTATACTGGTGACTGGGTTGCTGGGACCAATTATTATTCCTTCGGCTTTGGTTATTGATTCAATTACTCCAGGGGCGGGTTTCGCTTCTCTTATTCCCTCTAAATTCACTCCTAGAACCTTATCTTTTCCTTTTCGCTTGACCCAAAATTCTTGGAAGGGAAAGATTCCTTGGTCAGTTTTTACAAAGGTAGTAACTTTGTCATCAGACATTGGCAAAATTTTCACTTTGATATTAAAAGTGTGACATAATTTAGTAGCAATGTCGGTGAGGGTGTGTCCTTTTTTGATTAAAATTGTTCTGTGGAGATGAGTTGCTAGATCTTGATCCCCAACGGAAAACCAGTCTTCGTACCCGTATCTTTTAATCATACTGAGGAAGTGGAAGGTGTCTCCCTTGATTCCCCAAAATTTGTCTATGTCTAGGAGGCCTGCCAGTAGGTAGATTGTCGTGTCGAGGTCTGGGCTAACGTATAGTCCTAGCCATTCAAAGTCGTCGGCGGTGTTAACTATAAGTGTTATTTCCTCGGGTTTTATGAAGTTCACAAGTCCCTGAATAAGTTTTAGGCTGCCGGTTCCCCCAGAAAGTACAGTTATCATTGTTTCACTCTCTTATCATCGGAACATATCCTTTTCGGGACTCATGATTAAATCTTTGAGGCTCCCCTCACCCTCAATATAGTTGAACCCTCTTATTATGACTACTGGAATTCCTTCATTAGCCTCCCCCATTACTAGCTCCGCAGCCGAAGCCAATTCATCCGAAATTCCGATTATTGTGGATTTTAAATAGTAACCGAATAAATCAACATCCCCCCGTCTATCCCAGAGAGGCTTCATCCCGGATACAGCGATAGCGACATTAATTGCTCCCTCTCTGAATGGTCTACCATGAGTGTCTGAAATTATCACCGCCACCTTAACTCCCGCCAACCTTTCCAATTCAGTCCTTATTTCCCTAGCAGATTTTTCTGGGTCCTTGGGCAGAAGTGAAACAAAATTCTCACCGGGCATGTTTGACTTGTCCACCCCGGAGTTTGCACAGATAAAGCCATGCTTGGTTTCTGTGATAATGGCATACTCCATTTTGATGATTTGTCTTGCTTCCTGTAGAATAACCTCTACCTGACGAGGATCTTTCTCGAATCTCTCAGCGGTTCGTATGGCAAAATCTGAGGGAGCCACCGTATTAAGGTCCACTATGCTTCCCTCGGCCCTAGAAACTATAGTTTGAGCGATAACAAAAACATCCTTATTTTTAATTTCTACGCCCTGAGACTTGGCGGTTTCAAAAATTATTTTGGCAATGTTGTCACCCTCACGAATTATAGGGATTCCTTTTAATTCTAATATTTGGATCATACTTTCACTCCTCTAATTACCAAAGTATTAAATGAAAAACATGCAAACTAAATAAACCATAAGAAGAGGCAACTAATTTTTTGGGTACTAATAGTTTAAGAATGGATTTAGGACAACTATTTAAAAACTCTTTCCATAAATAAGAAGAGTTGATTTTAAAAAAGAATCAAATAAAATTGCCTTTTTTTAACAGAAATATTTAGGGAGATTCAAAGTACTTTTTTACTCGGAGGGAAGTTCACCGGACACTATTTTTGATATGATGTTTTCTTGTGCGCAGCCCGATGCAGTCTTGAAATCAAATCCCTTAGTGTCTATGCTTAGCTCGTCGATTAGGTCCCCGTATGTGCATTCATTTACGATTTCTATAATTAGCTTCGTTACATCGTATCTTTTTGACTGGTACCTTACGATAATTTTTTGTCTTTCCCAGTCCACCTCGGCACCGTAAATTTGCCGCTGCAGGTTTATCGCTTCCACTATATCAATGCCAGGATTCAATTGCATAATTTCTTCTGGGGAGGGAATATTGACTCCTTCTTTGGCTAAAAGAGAGTGTTGAACAAACATTCCTAGAAGCCAGCATCGGTTAAACCTACCCGCCCAAACACGTGATTTCTCGTCGCCATGATCATGTTCTGACAAACAGCTCACCAAGTAATATTTAGAAAAGCATGTCTAATAAATGATTTCAAACGTGTAACTTGATATTTTTTAATAAATAAAAACATAAAAACACAAATATGCTCAAAAAACGCACTCAATGCAAAATCACTCTGAGCATTAAAGCAAAAATTTCCGCGAAATTGGATAATAGTACAACCTTCTAGTTTGGTCTTAACAAGTTTGTTAATTTTTTGTGGAGTTTTTAGTGATGTCTCTTCCTAGTTTGATTCCTCTTAACAGTGCTTGAACATTTCTTTCCTTTACCTTTTCTCTCAGATCCAGTTCTTCCATAATGTCCAGTAGTGAATTTAAAATTGCCTCTTCGGAAACTATGTCGGTTATTCCTATTAAAGCGCCCAGCATTATCATATTAGCTGGTGTTTTTGACTTGAATTCGGTTTCAGCGATTTGAGTAGCAGGAATTCTTAAAATCTTAAAATTATTTTTCAAAGATAACTCAACAGTTTCATCGACTAGGAGTAACCCTTCCTCTTTCAGACTAGCTGTGAATTCCTCCAAGGATTCATCCGCCAACGCAACTAAAATATCTGGATTCGACACAATTGGACAAATTATTTC
>DXJA01000284.1 GCA_019056875.1 Candidatus Jordarchaeum madagascarense | reverse complement strand
TAAATGTTATTATTTTACTTAATAATCAATTTTCCATAAATTGGGAATTAATGATATATGAAAATAAATAATAGTTTGTATGTTTGTGTTTCTAGTGAGGTGTATTAGATGTCTAAGAAAGAATCTCGGTCATCGGGAAAATGGTATGGTACACAGCAGACAACCCAAAAATGTCAGGATTGCGGTGGTTCGGTTCTCTATGATGCTTCAAGAAGACTAAGGATTTGTAGTGTGTGCGGATTAATCCAAAAAGAACGTAGAGGAGACAATATATCCTTCAGAAATATCCTTGAAAGCCTTAGACACCGGGAAACCATTGAGGAAATTGCGAGATACTTGGACGCCGAAGAATGGCAAATTGAACAACAAGTGGTATTAATGTCGAGAAAGGGCTTAGTTAGACTCGAAGGAAAAAAAATAATACCCACTCGAGAAGGCCGAAGAATGCTTTTCAAAGATATTGCAAGAGAAGCGGAAAAAGAACTATAAGCAACTCAACAAAAGTTATGAGCCTTCCAATTTAAGAATTCTTCAAAGTGAGGGACGCTAATCCTTACCCAGTTAGAATCCACCCAACCCTCCCTTTGCTCTTGAAGAATGTATAATAAACCCCTTTTGTTTTCAACTGTTTGCAAATATTTGGGTAAACCAATGGAAATTTTGATGATGCTATTTTTGGAGAATTATCCCCCTTAAGTATTCATCACTCTTATCGAGATCTAAGAATTTCATGCAATTTTTTTGAGATTGAAAGATTGATATCAACTAAAAATGGGTAAAAAACTTTTAAATCTCCTTTTCTCGGATTCGAGAAATAATTAGCTTTCAATACTTTTTCACAAATGGAAATATTGGAAAGGGGATTACCTCACGTGAATACTTTGATCGCTGCTTCTATTCCCGCTCCGAGTTCTATTCTATGATCCAGCTTTTTAAGGGATTTTTCCAGCGCATATATGGTCGTCAGAATCTCTTTATCAGTAGCTTGCCCCATGTGCCCAATTCTAAATATTTTTCCTTTCAATTTTCCCTGCCCCCCCGAAATCAAAACTCCATAATCCTTCTGCATACTTCCTCGCAATTCCTTGTCCGAAACACCGTTAGGAGTTTGAACCGCAGTTACCGTAACTGAGCAGATATCTTCTCTCTTTGGAAAAAGTTCTAGTTCCAGAGCCTTAATAGCTTCTCTGGTAGCCTGAGCCAATTTTTCGTGACGAGAGACTACGCTATCGAGGCCCTCTTCTAGCAGGAGTTTCAGAGAATTTTGCAGAGCGTAGAAAAATGTTAAGGCAGGAGTATAAGGGAGCTCTGGGGGATCCTTTTTGTAACTCTCAAGATAGGCTGGTAGATCAAAATAGAATGCTCTTCTCTTAGTTCTGTTAATTACGTTCCAAGCTTTCTCCGATACCGAAATAAAGGCTAAACCTGGAGGGAGCGAAAAACATTTCTGTGAACCAGAAATGCATATGTCAATTTTCCAGTCATCAACTGGAATATAGTCACCACCCATACTTGAGATAGTATCCGCAATCAACAAGGTATCATGCTTTTTCACTATTTTACCTATCTCATCAAGAGGAATTCTTACCCCTGTCGATGTTTCGTTATGAGTAATAGTTATCGCCTTGATATTCTCCTCTTTCTCTAAAGTCTCTTCGATTAGCACTGGATCCGGGGCATCACCCCATTCAAAAGTTAAATCAATAGGCACTCCACCAAAGGCTTTCACTATCAGTTTGAACCTTTCACTAAACTTTCCAAATGTTGTGCAGAGTACCTTATCACCGGGTTCTACTATGTTACTAATGGCGGCTTCCATTGCTCCGGTTCCTGATGAGGTGAGAATAAAAAGGTCGTTTTTGGTTCTAAAAACCTTCTTTAAATTTTCGGTGCACTCGGTGAGGATTTCTCCAAACTTCTTTCCTCTGTGACTAATCATTTGGCGGGACATAACTCTAAGTGTACTATTGGGAATGAATGTGGGTCCCGGAATCATCAATAGATCTTCGTCACTTCCATGCAAATTATTTCACCCATCAAACTTTTTAAACGAGTAATTTTCACTCCTACCCATGAAATATATAAGAATTAACCTTTTAGCCGTTAACGTTAATTTTTTCAGCGTATGATTCCATTATGCAGCGGTTTTTAACAATGAGAGAGATACCCTTTTAATGTTTTCTATATCTATGAAAAATGTAGATTGGTTTTGAGGTGTGTGGGATGTCAGTACATCCAATAGAGTTTAGGTACTTTACACCCGAAATGAAGCATATATTCACAGAAGAGAATAAGCTTCAAAGATGGCTCGATGTGGAAGCGGCCCTAGCTAGGGCTCACGCAGCTTTGGGAGATATCCCCAAAGACGCAGCGGAGGAGATATCAAAAAAGGCATCTTTGGACTATGTTAAGCTCGTTAGGGTTAAAGAGTTGGAGGAGGAGATTCACCACGATGTCATGGCCATGGTGCAGGCCTTATCTGAGGTTTGTGATGAAGACGCTGGAAAATATGTGCATTTAGGAGCAACCAGCTACGATATAGTTGACACCGCTTGGGCTCTCATTTTAAGAGGTGCGATAGAAATAATTTCCTCCAAACTGGTCGCCCTAAAAAAAGTTCTTTTGGACCTAGCTTTCACACACAAAGAAACAATATGCATAGGGAGAACACATGGGCAACACGCGGTCCCCTTTACCTACGGAATGAAGTTCGCCATCTGGGCTAGCGAAATTAACCGCCATATTAAAAGAATTGAGGAATGTAAAGATAGGGTTCTAGTGGGAAAAATGAGCGGAGCAGTGGGAACAATGGCCAGCTTTGGTAAAAAGGGATTAGATATTCAAAGACTTGTGATGCAAGACTTGAAAATAAAGGAAGCTGAAATAACCAATCAGATAGTTCAACGCGACGCCCACGCGGAATTAATCTTCCTAAACGCCTTAGTGGCGGCCACTTTGACCAAAATCGCGAAAGAAATTAGAAATCTACAGAGAACCGAGATCGGCGAAGTTTTCGAACCTTTCACCAGAAAGCAGGTAGGTTCGTCCACTATGGCTCAGAAGCGTAATCCACACAGATCAGAAAGAGTATGTGGAATATCCCGTGTTATACTAGCATACACTATACCCACTCTAGATAACGCTGCACTAATCGAACACGAAAGAGATCTAACAAATTCTTCCAATGAACGTATAGTATTCCCAGAATCTTTCATACTCTTAGACTATATTCTAACCGAACTTACCTCCATATTGAAAGGCTTAGAATTTAACTACCAGAATATTCAGAAAAACCTTGAACTAGAGGGTGGTCTCTATATGAGCGAGAACGTGATGATTAAACTAGTAGAGAAGGGATTGGGAAGGCAGGAGGCCCATGAGCTTCTTCGCCAATTAGCAGTCAAATGCCGTCAAGAAAACATACCATTAATGAAAGCCATAATCACTCATCAAAAACTCAAAAATCTTGTAACTGAAAAAGAATTAATGAGTTGGCTAGATCCTAAACAATACATTGGTACCGCAATAGAACAAGTTGAAAAAATTGTAGAGAGGCTTGAAAAATAACTTTCTAAAGGCGATCTAACTAAAAATATTTAGATATGAATAATCTGGGAGTCTATTTATAGACTTATTTGTCGCTGTGGTTCTTATATGCCTCTAAAAGGATTTCAGTTAAAAATTTGACCTGTGGTTTATCACCCATTAATTTTGAGGTTACTCCAAGCACTGCGTAACATCCAGTGCAGCTTGTCACTACTGTATCCACATCTTTATTATTAATTTCTTCCAAAATTTTTTGTAAATCATCCATGCAACAAAGTTTCGATGGGACTAGGCTTACTTGCAAACCCTCAATTCTACCTAGAAGTTCGTGGTTACTTTTCAGATTTATCTTAGCACCGGGCGCTAAATCTCTCTGATACCTATAACAACCTTCGTAATATGCCACTTCTTTATTCAATTTTGGTGTCCCTTTCATGGTTTCGAGAAGTAACTCGGGAAAGTATAAAATCCTCATACCCTCATACTCGTCGCTGAAGAATCGATTATACAGGTAAGCACAAACACAGCAAAAGGTTACTATAGCTTCTGAACCCAGTTTCTTTGCTTGTTTAAGATTGTTTTCAATAAACTGCTTAGAATATTCTTCTAATTTCTCTCTATCCTCTTTTGGTATTTCTCTATAGGCAAGGTTTCCACAACAGTACTCTTTTTTAAGAAAAGTATAATCTACGTTAAAAAGCCTTAACAGCTCTACAAAATCTCTAAAGGGCTCAAATAAACCAAAAGGATTAGCACAACCCGCTATAACAGTATATTTTGCTGGCTTATCCATATTTAGGCCTAAACCATACTTGAATAGATAGTGTCTCTGTTTACCCGATTCGAGTATCGAACCTTGAGACATTATACGATTTACACTTTCTTCCATGCTTCTCCAAATCCTATCAAATATATTGGGAACGCTTGTTTCAAAATTCTTTTAAAGCTTATCAGAGATTAGTGATTCAGACTAGTAGTACTTTTTAGAGGACTGTCGTTGCCAGAAGAGTTATCGGTTAAGGACACTGTTCCTGAGAAATTTGGGGAGCTGTTTCCCTTTGAGAAATTTAACTATGTTCAATCCCTTGTTTTGCCTTCTGTTTTGAACACTGATGAAAATATTGTAGTATGTTCCCCTACCGCCAGTGGAAAAACGGTTATCGCGGAGCTGGCAATAATCCGGCAACTAAAGGCTTCGGGGAAAACGCTTTATCTGGGACCTTTAAAAGCTTTAACTTATGAGAAGGAGGAAATATGGGGAAAAATATTCAGCAAACTCGGGTATAAAGTGTACGTAACCACTGGTGACGAGGAAATTTCTCCCTATGAAGCCAATGGTTCGGAAATTATTGTTTCCACTCCGGAGAAGTGGGATAGTGCAAGTAGAAAGTGGAGCAAAAAGGGTTACAATTTTGTGAACAACGTGTCACTCCTGATCATCGATGAGGTTCATCTTTTAGATTCGGATAACCGGGGAGGCGTCCTAGAAGCAATTGTTTCTCGAATGAGACGCCTTTCAGAGGTTAATGGCAGATCCCTGAGAATCATAGCCCTCAGCGCTACAATGTCAAATTATAGGCAAGTTGCTGAATGGATAGGTGCAAAAGAAAGCTTCACTTTTTATTTTGATTCCTCCGCAAGACCGGTCCCGCTATCCATAGGCGTCTACCCCTATAATGAAACTAATAATAAATTCTATAACATGTACCTGCGGCTTTACAAAGCATTAGACTTGTCAAAATGGGTTCTAGCCGAAGGCAACCAAGTTCTCATCTTTGTAGCCAGTAGGAGAGACACCAGACTCGCCGCCAACAAGATCGCAAAGGTTTGGGAGGAACAGGCAACCTCCTACTGCACCCCCCAAGAATTGGCCGAGCTTAAAAAAATTTCCAACGAAATAAGAAACACGAGATTAAAAGAGGTGTTTAGCAGGGGGGTAGCCTTTCACCATGCTGGACTGAGTCCCGAAGATCGCTTTATGGTCGAGAGCTGTTTCCGAAACGGGTTAATAAAAATCTTGGTTTCTACGAGTACTCTGGCCTGGGGTGTGAATCTTCCAGCGAAAGTTGTAATTATTAGAGACACCCAAATCTATGATACTTTGAGGGGAGAAAGAGAAATTAATCCTTTAGACCTCCTCCAGATGCTTGGAAGAGCAGGTAGACCCCAATACGACAAAGAGGGAATAGGATGGGTAATAGTAAGAAACGAGGCCACCCAAAAATATAGAAACCTATTACTCAAGGAAAGAGGCCTAGAATCAAGATTACTAGAAACTCTCCCAGAACACCTAAACGCCGAAATAGTTTTAGGAACAATAGAAAACGAAAAAGACGCTTTAAACTGGATAAAAACCAGCTTTCTCTACATTCGAGAAAAAAACCGTAGAGGAGAAACCGCCCTAAACTTCCTTGAAGATGAAATCAGAAACAATGTTCGATGGCTAGAAGAACACGGATTTATACTACGAGAAAATAACAAGTTTGAGGACACCAAGCTCGCGGAAATAGCATGTAACTACTACCTAGATTTAGAAACAGCAGAACTCTTCTACAATGAGGTTAAGGAAGTTTCGGATGATAATGATATTTTATCACTGGTTTCAAGGGCCAAGGAGTTTGAAGACATCGTGGTCCGTAGAGTTGAAAAGAAATTTCTGAAAACAATGCTTTCAAACATAGAAACCCACTTCACAGAAGAACTCAACGAGCCCCAGAAAAAAGTACTTGCAATCCTACTTTCCTACCTTAAACAAATCAAAATCATGGAAGACCTAAGAGCTGATTCCTGGATAATTAAACAAAATGCCCTTCGCCTTCTCGCGGCACTAGAGAGATTCGCCACGGAACTCAGGATAGAGGACATCTCAAGAAGCGTAAGGCTACTAAACTTTAAACTTGAGAAAGGGGCCCTCGACGAACAGGTTGAGCTAATCCAAGTGTCAGGAATAGGACCCAAGACCGCCGAACTCATATTAAGTAGGGGCATAAAAAATCTAGATCAACTTTTACAAACATCCGCATACGACTTGACCCGAATAGGGCTTCCTCCCAAAACGAGCAAAAAAATACTGGAGGAAGCAAAAAACCTACCCAAAGCAACAATAAGCGTGAAAATAAATCAAATCCCAAAATCCGAAAACATCATAGAACTTCAAACCACCGTTCAAAACAGCGGAAAAACCGGGCGCTTTCTAATATCAATCTGGCTCAATAACAAAGAAATCCTCAAAAAAGCCGCAACCATAACAAAAGATATTCCATGGACCCTGCCCCTAAAGTTAAACATATCAAACTCACCAATCGAATGCAAAATAAAAATAGACTATCTAGATTTATTCAGAGCTCCTGAAACGCTACAAACAACCATAAAACCTTCCTCTAAAACCACTACAGAACTAAGAAT
>DXJA01000536.1 GCA_019056875.1 Candidatus Jordarchaeum madagascarense | reverse complement strand
ACTCTGAAAGTTCTTGGTTTAATCTCTTAAGACCAACCTCCCGCTTCTCGGGACAATAACTCTGCACATCCTCGCTTTCCGGAACAGGAACCTTATCCCCGCTTTCTTCCAGTACCTTCCGGTAAGCCGCTCTCGCTAAGCGGTTATAGTAATCCTTACTACGCGGCCTCTCTGTTTCCCAAGAAGCTTCTACGAACTCTGAGCAGTCACCCCGCTTACCGTCCCCCTTTGAGATAGGCTCTTTATCCACCCTATTTCCTATTACATTCTGGTAAATCGTTCTCGCTAAACGGTTATAATATTCTTCACCACGACGGATTTTCCATGGTTCCTCAATAGCCTCTGAAACCTCCGATCCTTCAAGCCTATCGGTCCCCTCTGGAGTAGACTTCTCGTTTCCTATCTTCCCCATCACCTTTTGGTAAGTATCCTTCGCTAACCTGTTGTAAATGTCCTCGCCTCTCTCTCTAGGCTCACTTTCTGTTTCCCACCTTTTCTCCGCTTTCTCCGCCCCCTCTCTTCTATGATTTTCATCTGTTTTCTCAGCCCTTGATTCAAAACCCCGGCGGTTCCCCGTCATAGATTTTCCTCCCGTTTCCCAATTTGTTCGGTTCAGTTGAGTTTTTGGTATCTACCTTTGGCTATGCTCCTGAGGTAGTGGAAAACTTTATCCTCTTCAAATCCCGCCTTACCAGCCAGTTCTGCTGATAAAGCTGTGAGATACTCTTCCAGCATTTCAGGGCGGCTGTTCACAAGTTCCAGATAGGCTTTGGCAAACTCTCTGCTAAGAACCAGAAGCCTAATTTCTCCAAGCAACTCTCGCACCCTCCTCTGCGCCTCGAAGAACTCAATCTGGCTGGGAACCCTGCTCGAATCAGCGGGCAGAATTCCGTTCTCACGGTACCAAGAGACCATACGCTCCGTCACAACCTGAGGCTCGATTTGTTCTTTTAGCTCGGGAAATTCCACTTTTAGGTTTCTCCCCCTACCGTGGATTGTTTGGCCTTCTTCAAGCAAGATTATGTACTCCCCGGGCTTGAGTTCCTTAAGGACTTCACTTTGTTTCTCATTCAGTCCCATGCACTTTGCAATGTATTCCCGGTCGTTGGCGTTTATTGACTTTCCCGCAATGAAAGTGGAGCAGTTCTGAGCCACTTCGTCTGGAAGATTGGTGGGGTTCTGGTCGGCGACTCCGAGACCCCAGCCCTGAGACCTCATTGTGCGAAACAGGTCCTGCAGGAATTCGCTGGCAAGCTGTGGCGCCCGAGAATCGGAGTCGGGGTTCACTGGCTGCTTCTTGAAAATGGCGTGGGCCTCCTCCACCAGTATAACTCCCTCAAGGTTGTCTGAGGGTTCCTGCTGTTTTATGTTCTGGTACAGGTAGTGTAGGGTGAGGAAAGCAGTGAAGGGCTTGGTCTGCTTTCCCACTCCCTCAAGCTCAAAGACCACCAACCGATCCCTTAAGAGTTCGAATGGTGTGTTCTCCTTGCACAAAAATATGGTGCCCAGAGCCCCCGTGCAAAGGGTGGATATGCGTGCCAGCAATCCAGTCCTGATGTTCTTTTTAGCCTCTTCGTGGTAGTCAAGAGCCTCCATAGCCACTTCAATAGCAGAACACAAATCTAGGAGGGTGGGTGTCTCGCCTCGGGCATCTCCCTTAACATCCCAACCCTTCTCCTCATAGGTCAGGTTGAGCGCTATCTCAAGCATCGTATCCATAGGGGCATACAAGACAAAGTAATGGTTCAATATCCAGATCAGGTCTGATATCTTCTGCGAAACAGTTTCCTTGGGGTAGACGTAAAGCGGGTTGTATCGAAACCTGCAGTCACTCTCCCCTATGGGGAAAATGAGCGGAGTCTCCTCTTCTATGAGTAGCATTTTGCGGTATTCCCTCTTCTCCATCTCAATAACAAATCGGGAAATTCCAGAGAACAGCCCCAGCTCCGACAACAGAACCAGAGCCATCATTGTTTTTCCGCTTCCAGAGAGACCAGTCAAATTAAAATGCTTCTTTAGTATGTCCGGGAGGAGAACAATCGGTCTATCTAAAAGCACTTTGCCGTTTCGAATCAGGTGTCCAATCAGAACTCCCTCATTTAAGGGTACATCTGGTAGATTCTGGGAGAACATAACTGTTTTTCTAATTTTGGTCCCCCCCACCTCTATCTTCGGAACGTGCGCCAGTGCTTCAGCCTCAGAAAAGGTCAGGTCTAGGTTAGGGACGCATTTCAGGGCGAACATTCCCTTCAGTCTTCTCTCCGCCCCTCCTCCGCATACCACTTTTACATTACTGTTTCTACCGAAGGCTCCCCGGATAAAGCTCGCTAGGTTTTCTGCACGGGACTTTGCTATTTCTTTGATATCCGCTGTAACCGCTACGTAGAGTCCAGCCTTGACATCGCCTCGGGTTAAAGCGTAGCCCTCGCGGATTGCGTCCAGTTCAACCTGAGGGTCGAAGATGTTTTCCCCTTTATTCTGGATCTCACGGTACCTTCCCTTCTTTGAGCGTTTGGTGAGCAAACGACCCAGAGAGCCATAGGGTTTAACGACTGCATACACAACTCCGGTACATCCCGTCTGGGCGAAGTATTCTAGAATGTGTTCTAAAATGTTTTGCAAACGGGGGTAGCCACTCCTCACCTCAACCACCGCCACCGCTCTAATACTCCCCAGACTCACTCCCTGCTCTTCACAGGTCAATCCGGGGTGGAAAGTGGAGAGAACTCCTTCAAGAATGCTTGCATTATTTCTTCCCCGGGTGTTGTAGTATATTTCCCCGTTACCCTTATGGAACTTGACCAGCAAGCCGAAGTGGATTCCACTCTGAGCCAAGGCGCTTATCATTCTTCCCGATTCCCAAGTGCGGGGATTTGTTTCCTCCGGCATGTTCTTGTTCTGATGACTTTCCGGAATCTCCATCACCCTAAGCCAGTATACCCCACCGGAAGATTCGATATTCCTGTAACCATAATTATGAACCCCATAAGCATTTGCATTTCCATAATAGTTGTTTTCCCCTTCGTAGTGGGATGAATTTAGTTTACTGCTTGTCGCCCCTCTGTAGCCTGTGGAGAGAAACTCCATGCTTGCGTCAAAACCGCTCCGCTCCAATATTTTTGAATGGTTCTGTTTCCAGCTAAAAGCCCAGACACCGGCTGCTGTGATTACTGCGGCTACGAGACTTGCGGCTGACACCATCAGGAGGGTCTGGGTTTGGGAGCTGAAAACGGGCAGTATCACGGTGTACGCGGGGTACAGGTAGTTGTAGTACAGCACTGCGGCGGATAGGGTGGTTGCTGAGGCTATTGCGGTCCTCAGAAACCAGGTGCGGTCGGTCTTGAACCGGTAGTGGGTGATTATGGTT
>DXJA01000001.1 GCA_019056875.1 Candidatus Jordarchaeum madagascarense | reverse complement strand
GTACTTCGCCTTCAGTACCGGAAGAAAGGCCTCCTCTAAAGCCAACTTGTAATTCCTTAACCCCTCCAGATTTTCCTCATCAAGTACTCTGATAATTGTCTTCGCAGCCAACTCACCAGACTCAAGAGCATAAGGAATACCCTTACCCGATATAGCATCTACAAAACCTGCAGCATCCCCAACCGCTACAACACCTTTCTCGTGGAATAACTCACGACTTTTCATAGGAACTAGGTGAGCCGCAGTTCTAATGGTCTCACCACTTGAAAATATTTTTCTCACAGGTTCATACTCGAGAAAACTTTGAAAAGAAGCCCTAGTGTTAGTAATCTCCGAGAGAAGGCAGCCCCATCCCAAACTTATCACATTCCTCTTAGGAAAAGCCCAACCGTATCCATGCCTGCTTACATCTTTTCCAAAATAAAAGTTGACGGTTTTTTCACCAATAATTTCCGCTATTCTTTCTTTGCTTGAAAGAATCTCTTTTTGTACAGTCAAGTAAACTTCATTCGGTTTAAAAGGACTCCAACCTATGGATCTTAGGGTAGGAGAGTTCACCCCATCTGCCGCAACAACAATTCTAGCCTCAGCCTTACCTCTCCTAATGTTGAGCCGATAATGATCATTTTTCAAAATAACATTCTTAAGAGCGTGCGATTCCCAAAGCTTTGCACCAGCCGCCGCCGCAAGATACTGGAAATAGCCATCAAATTTTAAACGCCACACGATGGCCCCTAAACCAATCCTATGATAAATCTCTCCCGAGGTGTGGTAAAGCACTAATGATTCCACCTCTCGCTCCACCACTTCACTTGGAAGATTATATTTAGGTACAAGCGTTAATTCTATAGCGCCACCACACGGCTTGTATCGGGGTATCTCCTCCTTATCAATTAAAACTACTTTGTATCCTGCCTCCGCAATAAATCTAGCAGTCACAGAACCGGAAGGCCCCGCACCAACAACAGCAACATCATACAAATAGTTTAAACCTCACCAAACTTCACTAGCCCTGAAAATTGCTAAACAGTACCCGTAACATACATTTTTTTACCATATATTATTATTCTTTAAAAACTTAATGGAAAAAATATTTATTTGAGCCCGTTGCCGTTTTTAAAGTCTATGAAAGCTTTTTATAGAGGAAAAAATTATTTAAAGAGTATATTCTATTAAAGAGGGAAGTTAAATGCCTAGAAAAAAAAGCGAAACAATCATACCAGTAGCACCAGTGGATAGACTAATCAGAAACTCCGGAGCAGAAAGAGTCTCAGAAAGCGGAGCAGCAGCACTGGCCAAAATACTAGAAGAACTCGGCCTCGAAATAGCACGACTAGCAGACGAAATGGCAAAACACACCGGCCGAAAAACCATAAAAGAAGAAGACATAAACCTAGCATACAAAACATGGAAAAAAACAAAATTCCCATAAAAAAAGCAATAAACCCAAAAAAATCAACAAACTAATTTTTTAACGGAGTTAATATACATAATCTTTCAAAAAACGATTACTAAAGAACCCTTCCTATAAACATTAAAATGTTATTCCCTATAGCCTTTCCGAAAAACCTAAAAAATAATAAAAAATCAATAAACATTTATTTTTTATCTCGAAACTCGCAGTTCATACCGCAGAACGTCGCCCAGCTTTTCAATCTCCGAGATATTATAAATGCTGCCCCCGCTCTGCTCCGCAATACTTTGACAAATCTTCTTCCGCCAGTTCTTCATCAAAGCATGACTCTCAGGACGAATAACAATAGTCCTGATCTCTTCCTTTTTAAGCGTCTTAGCAATCTCCTCAATCTCGTATAGCAGTTGATTATAGGACTCCATCTCCGAACGCATCTGCTGAACATAACTATAACGCTTACCAGCAAAAGCAGCAGTGTTCAACGGGACATTGGCTCCACCATCTGAAATAGCTACTAGGAAGGGTATTGTTTTGTTGTCTTTCATTTTTTCTCGTTTTAGTACTTCAAGACCTTTAACTAGGCCTGCGGCTAGGGGTGTCCAGCTTCCGGATTTGATGGCTAGCAGTTTTGCGGATACGGATTGTAGGTTTACCGTAGGGTATTGCATTATTGCTGCGTTGTAGCCTTTGAATACTACTAGTCCTACTCGGTCTCTTTGGCGGTAGGCTTCGTCGTGTAGTGAGAGTATGACTTGTTTGACTTTTTTGAGGTTTTTAAACATTGAGCCGCTGGCGTCAAGTACGAAGACTATGGATAGGGGTGCGCGGTACTCGAAAATTTTTTCGCGGATGTCTTGTGATTGGATATTTACTGCGAGGCCTTTTTTCTCTCTCTTTTTTTGGTAGGGTGAGGAGGCTCTTATTGATGCGTCTAGTGCTATGTGTTTGGTTTTTTCTTTTGGGATTTTGTAGTAGATGTATCTTCCTTTGTCGGTGGTTCCTTTTGTTTTTAGTCTTCGTCCCATGAAGCTTGGTTCGTCTTTTCGGAAGAAGCTTTTGTATTGGCGTTTGAAAAATTCTCCGAGTATGCCGGCTTTTCTTAGTTCTTCAATTTCTTCTTCGGTTAAGGTGTCGAAACGCGGGTCTTTGATGTTTATCATTCCGTCTCGGTCTTGACCATCTTTTTGCTGTTGCATGTAGCGGTTCCAGAGATCTTGGTATGGAAAGTCTTGGTTTGCTGAGTCGGATTGCATAGTTTCATCGAAGGATATGTTCTGGATTGTTTTTCCTGACGCCTCATCACCTTTGGCCTGTTGTTGCTGGCTATTCATTTCGGCGTCATTTCGAAAAAAATCCACGGCCTCCTGCTGCTTGACTTCGTTTAGTGCTTTTTCGAAGCCTTCAGCGATTCTCTTGTTTACGGCTTCTGCTTCTTCGAATTCGAATTTTCTTATTCTGTGGCCTAGGGCTAGTTCAGCAGCCTTTAGCACATCCGGTTCGTTTACTTCTGTTCTTCCGTCTAGGGCTGCTAACGCCTTTGAGCAGCGCATTACCGTGATGTCTCCTCTGTGAGTGCCAACATCTAATTCTAGACACATTTTTACAATAGTTATTAGCAGATATTCGGGAATCTTTACTTGGGGCAAGATTTTCTTAGCGTTTGTTATGCTTTGTTGAAGGTTATCTTCTTCTTTTTGCCATTTTGCTTTGAACTGTTCTTCGCCGTTATCGAATTCTTGGATGCGGATTAGTATTTCTAATCTTTGTCTAGGGTCTTTGAGGGGTAAGATTTGTACCTGTAGACCTATTCTGTCGAGGATTTGTGGTCTAAGTTCGCCTTCCTCAGGATTCATGCTGCCAACTAATACGAAGTTTGAAGGGTGAGATAGGGATACGCCTTCTCTTTCTACAGTGTTTATACCAAATGCTGCGGCGTCCAAAAGGTCGTCCACTATGTGGTCGCTCAGGAGGTTGATTTCGTCCACGTAGAGTATTTGGCGGTTTGCATCTGCCAGTATGCCTGGCTCTAAGGCTTTAACTCCTTCTTTTATTGCTCTCTCAATGTCTAGTGATCCTACAACTCTATCTTCTGTAACCCCTAGGGGTATCTCAACGACTCTCATTCTTCGAACTTCATTGTCTAGGTCATTGTTTTTTATTTTTGCTTTACACATTTCACACATTGTTAAAGGATCGGAGGGGTCGCAATTGAATGGGCAGTTCTTAACGAATTCCATTTCGGGTAGTAAGGCTGCTAAGGCTCTTACTGCGGTGGATTTCCCGGTGCCTTTTTCACCGCGAATTAGTACTCCGCCTATTTTGGGGTCTATGATGTTCAGAATTAGAGCTAGTTTCATGTTAGTTTGACCCACTATCGCTGTGAAGGGAAAAACTAGTTTTTCATATCGAACAGGCATTTTCGTGGTCGCCCCGTGTTAGAGTTTATGGATAGCAAAGGATAAAATTTCTTTAACCTTCTCGGCTATCATTTTAATCTTTGAAAAACAATTACTTAAAAACAAGGTACCTTTTTAACCTTTATCATACACTTAACAGCAAAATTTTTTTGTTTACTTTTTCATTTTATAAAAATTTTATTTTTGTAATTAAGTTTAATCTCACTTTCCGCACCCTTACTTATATTTTTATAAATTTCAAGAACAATGGTTGAGACAT
>DXJA01000283.1 GCA_019056875.1 Candidatus Jordarchaeum madagascarense | reverse complement strand
TTTTCCAACCCATTTTCCAGTCTCTATACTGCCAAAAACGTCTCCCTGAGCTACTTCTGATTCTACTTCCTTCATTTTAATATACACAACTTTGCCCGCTATCTTTTGAGCGAAGTCACTCCAGCCAACTTTGACACGCCCATCTTCCTCAATCCTTGCCCACAAGTGATCCTTGGTATAATACAGATCCTCTGAAAAGAGATATTTTCCAACTTGTTTCATACGAAAACCTCTCCAAACTTCTATCGAAGGAAATTAATGATTCAAGAAACATTGTTTCGAAACAATTTTATGAAGCATATAAATAACTATTTCGCTAGATTTATATGATAAATGATTCTAAGCTTTAAAAACAACACCAAAAAGTTAAACCATTCATAACTAAGGAGGAAGAATAGATGGCAATGGATCTAGACGAAATCACAATAACTAAACTAATAATCAACTCCTACATGAGAGACCTAATCGACGCCACAGACATCGACGTTGTAATCGCAGGCTCCGGACCCACAGGACTCACAGCAGCCAAATACCTCGCAGAAGGCGGACTAAAAACAATCGTATTCGAAAGAAAACTCAGCACCGGCGGAGGATGCCACGGAGGAGGAATGATGTTCAACAAAATAGTAGTCCAGAGAGAAGGAAAATTCATACTAGACGATTTTAAAATAAACTCAATAGAACTCGAGCCAGGATATTTCGTAGCAAACTCCCTAGAAACAGTAGCAAAACTAACAGCAAGCGCAATAGATGCGGGAGCCAAAATCTTCAACCTAATAAGCGTCGAAGATGTCATGATAAGAGAAGCAGACAAAATCACCGGAGTAGTAATACAATGGACCGCAGTAGAAATGGCCAAACTACACGTAGACCCAATGACCATCAGATGCAAATACGTAGTCGACGCCACCGGCCACGACGCCGAAATCTGCAACATCGTCCAAAGAAAAATCCCCGGAGCCAGACTAGAAACAGAAACCGGAAAAATCATAGGCGAAAAACCAATGTGGACCCAAATAGGAGAAAAAATGCTCATAGAAACCACAAAACAAATCTACCCCGGCCTCTTCGTAGCAGGAATGGCCGCAAACGCAGTCTCCGGCGGACCCAGAATGGGACCGATATTTTCGGGTATGTTGATTAGTGGTCGGAAGGTTGCTGTGGATATTTTGGAGAATTTGGGCAAGATTAAAACGTGAATTTTTTTGTGGCGGTTCGGTGATTTGATAAGTATCTGCTTTGTGCGGGATTGTGAATTGTTTTATTATTGTGGTGTGTTTTAATCTTGTGTTAAAAAAAATAGTGGGGGGTTTATTTTACTTCGCGTTTCTGTGTTATTATGCAGGCGGCTCCGAGGGTTACTAGTAGTATTGAGAGTAATATTGTGGCTGCGGTGGTTGGGTCTATTAGCTGTCCGAGTATTTGTTGTGCCACAAAGCCGGCGTATGAGATTATATTCCATATTGCCTGGTAGTATTGGAATCCTAGAATGTTTACGTTTAGTATGCTGGTTGCTAGGCCTGACAGATCTAGATATTTTAATGCGTCGGCGACTGAACCTAGAAAAAACATTAGGAAACTTGAAAAGAAGGATACAATTAGTAGGTATATGAGGGCGATGACGCCAGCGAGGATTGGGCGGTCGACAATGGCTGAAACCAGCGTGGTGACGGAGCCAACTGTCAAAATGAAAACCCAAGTTACAATGATTAGATTGTTTGCGACGTATATTGTGTAGCTTATGCCCTCTATAAGTATTCCTAGCGGGCCTAGTATAGAAAATGCAAATATAAAGTACATTGTATAATAAACTAGGATGGTTAGGATTAAACTGATGAAAGCGAAAGCAAAGAATTTTGTCAGGACCAGTTGGGTTTTGTAAACTGGTTTTGCGACATAAACTGGTAAGGTGCCGTGTTCGCGGTCTCCCGCTATAATCCCAGAGGTGAGGATTGTTACTATAGCGATTATCGGGACACCAAGATAGTATATTGTTGCAAAGCCACCCATCCCAAACCCGATTCCGGTGCTTATACCCATTGTTCCTGCGAAAACATTTCTGAAGGTTAATATTGCCCCGTCTTCTCCGTATATGCCGTTTAGGAATAGGCTGATTTGTACTTGATTGAACATGCCTGGATACTGTGTGACTGCGTATGATACGAGGATTATTATTAGGGGTAGTACCATTAGGGCTGCGAAGGCGGCAAAGGATTTTGTTCGGTAGGAATTTTTCACCTCTTCCCAGAATAGCCGTATGGATTGGATTGAGAATTTGATGATTCGGTCACTTGTGGACTCTTCTATTGCTGATGGTTTTTCGGGAATTGCTTTAGTTTTGGTTTTAACTCTTTTTTTGGACATTTTTCGTTTCTCCCATAATTTGTAGGAAAATGTCTTGGAGGCTTTCGCCTAGGGGAGCGAATTTGACGAGTTGAACTTTGGTATCGACTAGTATTTTTGGCAAGTTCTGACCCAGTTGATCTGTGTCTGTTGCTTTAATGAGTATGCGGTCGTCACTTCTAGTTACGTTTGTGACGAAGGGTGATTTTTGGAGCTCGGGAATGATTGCTTCAGGTTTATCAACGATGAGCTCGTAGTCGTGTTTTCCTCTTTTTAGTTCCGCCTTTTTGATGTCTTTTAGTTTGCCCTGTACTATCATCTCTCCCATGTGTATAATTCCCACGTAATCGCTGACAACCTCTATCTCAGGGAGAACATGGCTGGATATGAATACGGTTCTTCCTTCTTTGGTTATCTCCTTGATTCTCTCCAGTATTTCGCTTCGTCCTATGGGGTCGAGATTACTGGTCGGCTCATCAAGAATAACTAGTTTGGGGTCACCCATTACTGCTTCTGCTAGTCCGAGGCGTTGCTTCATTCCGGCACTTAGATTACCTATGGGTGCTTCGCCCCAACCGCCGAGACCAACCCATTCTAATAGTTCTTCTGCTCTTTCATCTATATCGGCTGAGGACATGTTCGATAGAATTCCGATGTAGCGTAAGAAATCGATGGCTTTAACGTGAGCATAGTACCCTACTCTCTCTGGCAGATAGCCTATCCTCTGTCTAGCTTGGAATGAACCCGCCTTATATCCAAAAACTTTGGCTTCGCCTTCCGTTGGTGAGAGCAGTCCGAGTAGGAGTTTAATCGTGGTTGTTTTTCCAGCTCCGTTGGGTCCTAGGAGACCGTAGCAGGTTCCTTCCTGAACTTCTATGTTGATTCCCCTTAGAGCGTGAAAATTGCCGAACACTTTTTTTAGATTTTGAGTTTCGATAGCTAACATGGCTGTATCTCCTAAACCTTCTTTCTTAAAAATTTAGACAAGCTCTGACTCCATTTTCTCAAAGGCCAAGGAAGTATTAGTATGAAAATCACTAACGAGGGTATGAATAAGCACAGGAAGATTATACGCGCATAGTAATAATTAGAAACTCCCAGAGACACTCCTAGTGTGGATTGTAATTGGTAAACGCTTATCTGTTCTCCTTCTTTGATTTCCAACTGAACTAGAAAACCACTATTTACGTCATAGTTAGCAACAACTGTTCCGTTTGATCCAGAATAGAAGACCACTTTTGTGTTCCTTACCAATTGTTGTACACTTAACTCAGTTTCAGCTACGATCATACCGGTGTTATTACCTATTTTTACAGGAGTTCCGGTGGGTAACCCTGGTGGAATCCACCAGAGGAAGTGTTCTCCTGTGGTGTTTGTTTCTCGTGTGTAAAGATTTACCTCGCTGTATTGGATGGGTTCAAATCCGTTTCTCTCAGCTATTTTAACCGTGTGTGGAGCAGCGTAGCCCTGAGACCAAACCACTGTCGGTGTTAATCCACTTATCTTTGCGGTACCGTTATTCTGTACGGTGTAGTCATATCTGAGATAGTATAATCCAAATGGTGTAATGGGATAAGTGGGTGTAGGCTCTGGTTGGAAATAGATGGCAGAAGTTATTCCTAGAATCAAAGCAAATACCACAAGAAAAAGTAAAATTTTGTTACGCATCTCATGCTACACCTCTTCAGAACCTTCTTTCTTTAGTTTGCGAATATTTAGCCAACGATTTGTTAGAATCATTGATATGGGTAACAGAAAGACCATAGAGTACGAAATTATAAGATAATAGTTAATCACTGGTGGCGCTTCACTTGGATTGGGAAATATCAAGGATAACACGGGTACGTTACTAGCTAAATGAACCGTTTGATCTCCACTAGTTGTCTCTATGGTAACGCTGAGATTAAACGAAGTTAGAGATGGAAAACCAGCGAGGCCTTCAAGTAATAACACGCTTTCAAACTTCGCAAGACTATATTCGGTGGTAAACGGAGGAACTGGAGGAATCATATTTTCGTCGGATGCAAAAGCGTTGGTAAGTGGAAACATTAATCCTCGGCTTATTTTTGTTCCGTTAGAGACACTGTTTATAGTAATATTTTGAATTTGAAAGAAGGTGTCATTAGTGCTGGCGCTGATTCGTAGTCCCCAGCCGCCAACATTGCCATCTATTAAGACCCCTATGTCGGTTATAACAGTGAAGTTTACTTCAACTGGAGGTGATGTACCAGAGATAATTTCTGAGAATGTGTATGTGTGTGTCATGGGTTGTGTGTAAACTGGTTGAGTCTGGTTTAGTAGTACTGGTATTGCTAGGCTTATTGTTAGTACTAGTATTAGTAGTAGTGAGCGTTTTTTCATTCTTTTTCCCTTTTGTTTTTGTTAGAAGAACTACTGTCAGTAGTATAAACTACTTTATGTAGTTAAATTTAAATATTTTGGAGACATATATAAATATTACTGTGAATTGAAAAGAATTGTGGAAACTTAATTCACCTTTTACAGAACAATCCAATTTTTGAGAACCTCAAGGGAAGGATACTTTTGGTTAGTAAACCTAGGGTTTATGAATTTAAGCCCCACGAAAAGGATTTGTCGAAGGTTTTAGGCGATCTGGAATCGGAAGTGATGAAGACTGTTTGGAAGCTTAAAAAAGCGTCTGTTCGTGATATTCATGAAGATATAAAACTTAGGCGTCCAGTGGCTTTTAACACTGTGGCTACGATTCTCAACAGGTTGTATAAGAAAAAATTTGTAAAGCGTGAGTTAATCAGAGAGAAAGGTATATACTATGTTTATTCCCCCGCCCTCACGAGGCAGGAATTTGAGGAATTAGTTGCAAGGCATGTTCTGAGCGGACTTTTCGAATCTTTCGAAGACTCTACCATAATGTTTTTGCTCGAAAACTTAAATATAAATAACCCGGAGATAATAGATGAAATCAAAAAACAGCTAAAAAAGATAAAGAGTAAGGGCGAGTCTAAGAAATGAACCCATTCCTTGAAATTTTTAGACTAGTGGACTTATTTATTAGACATATTTTCGACACTATAGCATCGGTATTCAATGCTTTATTCTTATTTAACATATATCAAATTATTACACCTCTTCAGCAGATGCAAACATTTTTGGGAGGTTTAGTGCTCTTCATGCCCTTTATATCGCTTATTGTTTGTAAAATGGTAAAAGAAGATGCTTACTATATAAAAACTAAAATTTGGTTATTCACTCTTTTTCTACCGATCACTTTTATTCCTTTAAGATATGTAATTTCGCAGGTATACTTTTTTATTTTAGAGTATCCAGTCCCCCCGATATTTGAAAATAGTTCAAGTACAGGTTTTTTGACTTATTGTGCGCTCCAGCTAATTATTGCGTGTTTTGTGTTCCTTTTTTTATTCAAAGGGATAAAGATTTTTAGCAATCATAAAGGTGCTTTCCAATCCAATCTATTTATTGCAGAAAATGAAAATTTTAATGATTATGGCCATCTGAGAAGCATTGCCCA
>DXJA01000282.1 GCA_019056875.1 Candidatus Jordarchaeum madagascarense | reverse complement strand
CGTTATAGTGTTTTAAAACTGAACCAATAATGCTAAAAGTTAACATATTTAGGATTACTTTTTTACTGAAAAAAGTGGGCGTAAAAAGTCTTTGGTGCATTACCAATTGGGGTTGCGTCTGCTCTTCACATAGATCCTTGTTTAGGGTCTATTGTGATGCGGTTTCTACGCCTCCTCTTGCCCCCAAACCCTTGTTGGGAAAGTGTTTTATCGTGGCTCTGGTCACGGTCTTCGAAATCCTCCAACAGATAGACGAGGAGAAAACCTAGTAACCAATCCCACTAACCGTTAATCTCATTCCCTCCTATGCCAAGGCAGTCTCTCCCTCAAGCCGTTCTCAAGTCATCCTGAGCTGCTGCCTACATTTTACGGGGTGTTACATGGTTGGAAGCCTTGAAACTCGAACTGGAAGCCGCTAAAAAACCCGATAATAACCTCCTAAACATCGACTTCGAAAAGCAGTGAACTGCTCAGTCATCCTCACAACATGTATGTGTGTATCTTTATAAATGTTTAAAAGAAGGATAAGGAATAGATATGAGCGGGTATTGTGAGGGATGTTCTGACTATGAAGCCGCGTGAAAGGGTTCTCAGAGCGCTTATGCATGAGGAACCGGATAGAGTCCCATTATTTGAACTGGCAGTCAGCCCCCTAGTTCTCGGCAAGATTTTCAACAAGAAACCAGAGGAATGTTTCTCGGTATACGTCGGATGGGAGGCTGAATTTGACCTCCTCGAAAAACTGGGACTGGACAGCTCTACCTGCTATACTCCAATGTTTAGCCCCAAAAATGCCAGAGGTTTGGATAAAGACAGGTTTGTTGACTCTTGGGGCCGAATCTATAGTGCTAATGTTTCCGCGGGCTACATTTCAAGGTTTTACATGGGAGGCTACTTAACCACTCCAGAAAAATATGACGAGTTTCCAAAACTTGACCCACTCGACTCTTGGGGCACTGAGCAATTCAAAATTGCCGTGAAGGCCGCTGGTGACCGCATCTTTCCCGTGGCTGCAGTGGGTTCCATTTGGGAGGTGCAGGGTGAAGCCTTGGGCTGGGAGAACATGTTCCGCTACATGTTCACTAAACCCGAATTCGTGAAGAAGGTTCTGGAGGACTCGACAAAATTTCTCATAGAGCTGGGAAAGGCGTGCATAGATCTGGGTGCAGAAGTTCTCTTGGACTGGGATGACTATGGCTACGTAAAGGGGCCCATGATGTCGCCGAAACACTTCAAAGAGTTCATCTTTCCTTGCCTAAAACGGGCAGCTGACGAATTCCACCGGAGAGGAGCCTTCCTCATGGTGCACTCTGATGGAGACATCCGCCCACTCATGGACCTGATAATAGAAGCAGGTGTGGATGCCATCCAACCCCTTGAGCCCCAAGCGGGGATGGATATAGCTGAGATGGCTGAGAAATGGGGAGACCAGATTTGCCTGGTTGGAAATATTGATGTCGCACACCTCCTTCCCTTCGGAACTACGGAGGAGGTTGCCCGAGAGGTGAAAAGGGCTATTGGGGCAGCTGCCCCCGGTGGAGGCTACATGCTGGGCTCAGGTCACCAGATTAACGACTGGTGCAAACCAGAAAACTTTTTGACTCAAATCAAGACAGGTAAAAAATTTGGGAAATATCCTGTACACTAAAGGATTTAATGCGTTTAGAGTAAGGGTGGGCTTTTATGGTTCCTAGGGAGAGAATGTTGAGAGCTTTGTATGGGGAAGAGCCGGACACTGTTCCTCTTTTTGAAATTGAAATTAATGGTCCCATTGTTAGGAAACTTTTGGGAAGGATTCCGAAGGATGCTCTGGACTTTTACGAGGTTTATAGTGGCTATGGATTGGATGGAATAAATTTTTGGGACAATTTTAGACTGGTGAATACTCTTGATGAGAAATCTTTCATTGATGATTGGGCTAGGGTCTGGTCAATTGAGGAGAATGAGGTTACCTATTATGTGAGGGGTACAATCAGCACCGAGGAAGATTTTGAAAACTTCATGCCACCTGACCCTTTTGACTACGATAGGCTGGATAGGCTCAGGAAGGTGATAAAAAATAATGAATATGAGCTTGCGGTTGTGGGGGGTATTCATGATGCTTTCGAGATTCCCTCGCAGATGAGGGGGGTGAACAACTTTCTCATAGACCTGTATAAAAATCCAAGTTTTACAAGGAGGATCATTGAAACATCTGTGGAGTATAATATTGAGCTTGCAAAAGCGATGATTGACCTCGGTGTCGACGCCATTATTTCTGGAGATGATTATGCCTATAAACACGGACCGTTCATGTCTGTGAAACTTTTCCAAGAATTCATCGCGTCCTATTTAAAGAAAATCGTCAACGCGGTGCATCAGAAGGGAGTCCCCTTTATTAAGCACTGTGACGGTTATATCTGGCCAATCTTAGACGACATCGTGAACACTGGTATAGATGCTCTGCACCCCATAGAACCTCAGGCAGGGATGAGCTTAGAGAAAGTCAAAGAAAAATATGGGGACCAAATATGTGTAATGGGTAACGTGGATGTAACTAATGTGCTGCCTCTGGGAACAGTTGAAGACACGGTTAAAGATGTTAAAAGATGCATAGAAGAAGCAGCAAGCGGCGGAGGGTACATTTTAAGCTCCAGCAACTCCATCCACAACGCGGTTAAGATTGAAAACTTCAAAGCCATGATTGAAGCCACAAAAAAATACGGGAAATACATGTATACTTGAGAAAAAAAGAGAAATTTAGAGAAATCTTGTTTTTGGTCTTTTGGGGCGGAAGGCATGTTGACAACCTCTTAGTTGGATTGAACTACCTAAGCTGTGAGCGGATTATGAGCTAGCCAAAAACAGATACTGAAAAGAGGCGGAGAGAAACAAGGGAACACACCAGACAGCTACCCAAAATCTAAACAAATCTGCATCACTAGATTCGGTGTGCAAATTTCTCTGAAGGTTTCTCTCCGAATAAAATTTTAGACCATGTAAAGTCGGGTTATACAATATGGTTTATCAAGTGCCTTCCAAGGTAGAAAATTACACTACTTTCGCAATACCTTTTTATTCTTTAAGAATGTGAGGTTATACTATGAAGTTTAGGGTTGTTATCGAAATCGATGAAGACGGAGTTTACGTCGCCCAAGTTCTCTCCCTCGCCGGCTGTATTTTTCAGGGAAAAACCAGAGCGGAAGCCTTGGAAAACATAAAATATGCGATAAGGGGTTATATTGAAAGCTTGAGAAAACAGGGGGAACCCATACCTCCAAGTATTGAGGAAGAGCTAGTTGATGTAAAGCTTGAGGAAGAACTTGAATCTGTCATTGGGCTGTTTAGTCAGCCTTCTTTAGTGTAGGTTTCTTTAATGAACTCTGAAACGGTTTTTATGGTTTTTCCAGCTGTGCTTACCGCTTCTTCGGCGTCTCTCTCTGAGTAAAGATCCATTGGGCTTACTACTCTCCTTGCTCTCACTTTCGGGTATCTTGCAAGGTAATACTGGTCCATTAACCAAGCCACATCATGGAGCACTTCTTTTAGGGGGTTCACCCATTTTTCTGGAGCGTTTATTATTATGTCTGAAGCGAAGAACGCTGAGGGGTCGTGTTCTGCTATTTGGGTAATTCCTTCACACGCTAGGGCGGCCTTCATCGCTTTTTCTGTGGCTTGTTGCGCGTCGAAAACAGCCTTGTGGTATCTTTTCTCTGTAATGTGATTCTTCGCTGATTCCAAGTCAATTTCGGCTTCTCTTAAGAGTGCCTTTGCTATCTCACGGGTAATCCCAGACACCATCTACTTAACCAACCAGACTCTTGAGTGTGAGTATCTTTTTATGTCTCCACTTTTTTCCATGTCTTTAAGTATGTTGATCTGCTCTCGGAAGAAGCCGCTGTCGAATAGAATTTTGTATGCGGAGTAGACTCCGAGAGCGAAGGGAAACTTTTCCTTAACTATGAAGCGAAAGTCGTCTGTAGAATAAACTTCTACACTTACTTTCTTTCCCGCCTTTAAAGATGTTTCAAACGCGGTTTTATTAATTGTTTTTTCCAAGTCTGAAGAATAGTCTGGAAGTATCACTAGGACATCTATGTCGCTGTCGGGTAGGGCGTCTCCTCTAGCTTCAGATCCATAAACCACGAGGGAAACAGCACCCAAGCTGATTAACTTCTCAGTAAAATTGTGTAACCAGGTTTCCTGAGGCAAAATTTCACAACCCCACTTACTAGCTTCAACAATTCCGTTATTAAACTTAATGTACGTAAAATCAGCAAAGCTTCCAAGCATCGGTAAAATCCTAAAAGTTAAACAAAAAAATGAAAACTTAATTTGAGAAGAACATTCTAGAAAAGGATTTGGTAACTTCTTTCATTAAAAAAAGAATGAAGGTTTTTTGTTCCTTCAAGCTCTATTTTTATGGTTAGAACTACTTGAGATTTTACGGCTTTCAATCCAAGTTTCTTATACGTTTTCTATGATTGTGGCTCCTCCTTGTCCGCCGCCTCCGCAGAGTGTGGCGCAGCCGTATTTAGCGTCCTCAAGTTCAAGTATTCTGGCCAGTGTCCCGACGAGTCTTACACCAGAGGCACCCAGTGGGTGTCCAATTGCGGTTGCTCCTCCTTTTACGTTAACTTTCTCCGGATCTAGTCCCAGTAATTTGATTGCATAGAGTGTCACTACTGTGAAGGCTTCGTTTATCTCCCAGAATTCCATGTCCTTGGCTTTTAGTTTAGTGTGTTTTAACGCCATGTTGGTAGCGGGTACGGGGCCCTCACCCATTACGCTGGGGTCGACTCCTGCCCAGCCCATTGATACTATTTTTGCCATGGGTTCCAAGCCGTACTCTTTAACTTTCTTATCGGACATTAGGAGCATTGCCACTGCTCCAGCGTTAAGCGGGGAGGAGTTTCCGGCTGTGATTACTCCGTCAGGCTTGAAGGCGGGTTTAAGCTTCTCAACCGCTTCTAGTGTGGTGTCGGGTCTTATGGCCTGGTCGGAGTCTATTACTTTCTTGCTTCCATCTGGCATTTCAGCCTCTACGGGTATTATTTCACCCTCATCTCTGCCGTCGGGGTATCCTGCGCCATTCCGGAAGTAGCCTTCATTCAGTGCTTTTGCGGCGAGCTGGTGGCTTCTAACTCCAAACTCATCCAAGTCTTTCTTAGTCCAGCCGAGTTTGTCCTTGTACTTGGCGAAGAGCTTCTCTGCCGTTAAACCCATGCTCATTGCAGTAAGTAAGTCGTATTTCTGCACGAACTCAGGCTTCGTAAGTCCAGGACTGACCCCTAGGTGTGGATTAAAATCCATCTGCAGAGGCAGGTGAGTCATGTGTTCTATTCCGCAGGCGAAGCATACGTCCGAGTAACCGGTCATTATCTCCATGGCTCCTCTGTGAACTGCCGACATGGATGAAATACACACCCGATCTATAGCTTGAGCCGCTATACTAATTGGGAGTCCAGCGAGCAGGTTAACAGCTCTTCCTCCATACAACCAGTTCTCCTTCATCTGCATCGTACAGCCTGTGATTACATCCCCTATTTCCTCAGGGTTTATGTTGTTTCTCTCAATGATTTTTTTTACAAGCATAGCTGCAACATCAGCCATATACACTTTGTTAAAAACATCCTTATCAGGTTCTTGAGGTCTCGATCTTGAGAACGGCGATCTGAGATAATCTACTATGTAAACTTCTTCCACAATAAATACCTCCTGACTTTTACCCTTATCCATAAGAGCCAAAAGTGTATATAAATTTTTGTTAAAGTTCTTGAGCAGCAAGTTTTTAGCTTTGGATATATGACTGTTTCAGAATCTTTTTTGGGGATCGTTAATACGATAAGAGTGTGTGAAATGATTATTTAGCGAAATCACCGTTTTTGAGTATATCTACATAATTTCAAGTTGTGTACTATTTAAAAATGGTTATTAGCTGAAACGAAAACCGGGTATGAGTAATAGACTTACAAAAATAATCCCAGCGGTAATAGTACCCTTTGATTTCGTGTAGGTGTTTCTGTGAAGGACACCAGCATCCGAACCGCTGATTGGATCATGTAGCCCGTGTTATAAAATAGGATTTGTGCCTGCAATTTCGAACTCTAGAGCTTGGAGGCTTTCCAGTAAGGTAAACCTTAAAGAATACACTTTTGGATGTAAAATTAATTTAGTTTTATAATAAAATTACGATGCTTTTCTATGGTCCCAACCCTTTTCTTTAGTGAACAGTCTAGAAAACATTTTATAACAAATATCGGGAAGTTTTTTGTCCTGATTTTTAATCGTAATGTATCTGAGAACATGGTTTATGGTAAATACTCCTATTAGCTCGATATGATAGCTCCCGATTTTAGTTAAATTTTTACCTGAGTATGATATGTCTAACATGTTTTTACCCTTGTCAAAGATTATCTCAATAAATATCTCGGGAAACACTTTCTTCTTTATGCTCCAATTTGATCCCATTTTTGATACTTCGGAGCTGATAAACTTTCCAAGCTCATTTACATCTTTTTCTTCCAAAAAATTGAAAGGCTCTTTACGCTGTTCCAAAACCTTTTTCATCAGTTCTGTTTTTTTATCATATTCTTTTTCAGATGGTTCCTCGTTTTTAATTCTGCGCTCAATGAAATCCAAGATGATATCTGTATAAGTAGCTGAATCCTCTCCCGGAATCATGCGGATCCTTTCCCCTGAGAATAAAAATTTTAATTCGCCCTCTACGTCCCCAAATTCGTCTCCGTAATAGAAATAGGAAATGTGTATATTTGCTTCAGGAAAAAATTCAATTGTAATAGTCCAATCCTCGTTCAATCCCACACCATCAAATTTTGCTCCAAGGTCTTCATATACTATCTTATTAAGCGTAGTCTCTTCTAAATCCTTAAATAATGAAAATTTGGCAACACTAATGTCCTCTAACTCTTTCTGATGAGGACTTCCTATACCACCAGTTGCATCGATCTGGTTCACGGTGTAAAACTTTCTTTCCCCTACCATATTTAATCCCAATTTTTAATTCTTTCAATTTGAAACATGCATAATATTTGGATTTATTATCATAAATTCCCAATTTTTGTGTATCAAGCTTTTTTGTTCAGTTAAAATTTTTGATTTATGTACTTACTAATAGCCTTTAATGTTTTAAGAATTACCCCGCGGAGAATTTCAATCAGTTTATGATAATCTTGAAAGAGTTGATGAAGTAAGGCATGGTGATGGTTAATAGCATCGACACCTTGATGTGAAGAACCGCAATTCTTCGTCAGCAACATCCAATTAAATGAATAATATTAGGAGTTACGCAGTTGACTTAAATCCTTCTTGAGCTTATAAATATT
>DXJA01000281.1 GCA_019056875.1 Candidatus Jordarchaeum madagascarense | reverse complement strand
TAAATATGAAGCGAATCCACTGTTCTAATCATTGTACCATTATCATCTTCTTTAAACTTTTTCAAACATAAAAAAATAACTTAAGAGTAATTGAGCTTAAAGAATCCAATATAGAATTAGAAACATAAAAAAAGAAAAAAAAGTGGGAGTAAATTATTTTTGTTTCGTTTCTTCTCGTAGTTCCAAATGGTATACTAAGGGCATCCTTATTTCAGTCGTCTGAGGCATCTGAAGATTTGTCTTCGCCCTCTTCAGATTCTTTCTCTTCACCAGTTGTTTTAGTTTCTTCTTCCTCTTTTTTCTCCGAGCTTTCATGTTCTTCTGATTCCTCTACTGGTTCCGGTTCGGGGGGTCTAACTTGTGGTTTTAAAAAGGTGGTTGCCTTTTCTTCTTCCTCTTCGATAATCTGCATAATTCTGGTACTGCTTTCACCCGATACACCAACGGATTCTAGTAGTTTCTCACGTTCCACAGGGGTCGCGGTTTTCAATTCGATGGCCAATGCGTAGGCTTCTTGTTCTTTCATTCCGGATTCCACCAGTAACGGTATTAAGCGATCAATGAGTTCAATGGACACGTAGGCTTCAACTCTGGGTTCCACACCTACGGTAGCCATTTCCCCTGCTAAAACCCTGGATATTACACTTTCGCGCGGAATCACTTTCGCATCTACTTTCTCTCCGCGGCTAATCATCGCTATTAACTGGTCGATTCTCCGTATAATAGCAGGAATCCTTGCCATCTTGGCGTAGGAGTACACCGAAAATGCGCTAATAGGTATGGCCACCGAGAAGATTATAATTAAGAACGTGGTTAGGGGCACACGAATATTGACGAACGGAATCAGAACCGATCTTTCATTAACCTGCAAGAGGAAGAAAGACTTTTGCGACTCGTAGAGGTCCGCATTAGCGCTAACCATTATGGGATAAGCTGAGGGAGACAAAACACTCGTTGGAACCACCACAGCATAGTAACCGCTGCCTAGTGAATACAAGGGCCATCCACCGGCTGACACAGTAGCATTAGGAATCGGTGATCCTGAACTGTCCACAAACTTAAAAATGAGTATAGCCGGAAAATCAATTCCATTCTCGGTCTGTGCAAAATTACGGAAGAAAAACACCGCAGGATTGTTCAAAGACGAGAAGTACGTAAAAGAGGTTGATAGGACAGTTGGGGTTCCTTGAACAACTAACTGGATTATTTTGTCACCAATAGTGTAATTTTCTTTAAATCCAGTAATTTCAATGTAGTAGTTTCCTGGTGGAGTAATTAGCGGCTCTAGAGTTATCGAGTTATAATATGTTCCATTGTTACCCGTGTCATAAAGATTCCCAAATTTTACCGGAGAGTTGTCGCTACTACGTTTGATAGTGTACCAAACAGTCGCGCCCAAGACAAGCTCATTATTATGAGTATCGTTTAGCTGAATACTAACAAGTAATTCTTCGTTAACCGTACTCGTAATTACGTTTTCAGATTTTATCTCAACAGGGATTTCCAAAACTCTCATGTAAATATAGTCGGTGTGGCCCTCGTAATTGGAACTGTAAGCGGTTAACCTCGTTATGTGGATACCAGGATAAACCAGTGTAGAGTTGAATTCGCCAGTCCAATTAGTATAACCGAGCTCAGGAGCAATAAGACTGCCAAACAAATCTTGATATATAAGATAATAAGATATCGTCCCATCACGAAGCACTGTTCCATCCACTGCGTCTCTATAAATTACTGAAATTGGCAAAATGTCTCCATAGACACCTTCTATTCCTGTGAGGAAAATAAAGTCTGTTTTTGCCGGAGTAATCATCAACTGAGTTAAAGTCGGGTAAGTGGTATAATTAGTGTTTGAAACAGTGAATCTTAGACCATAAGTAGTAGCACTCAGATTAGCTTCAACCACACTAGCCGGAATGGTATACGTATAATTACCAGAACCAGAGTGAAGCAACTGGCCCGAAACTTCGCCACCAGTTGTTGTGAAAGTCACTGTAGCTGTGGTGACTGGTTGACCGGTTAGATTATTAGTAACATAAACCCAAAGCGGAATATTGGAATGCTTCCAATAGTAAGTTCCTGGAGAGAAGAGCTGGACATTAAAAGTGGCTGGCTCTACATAAACAGTTGTTTGATTGGCTGCTGGTAGATAATCGGTGGACTCGCCTGCCTCCGCGTTTATATACACCTGATATATTTGTCCTCCAATAAGTAGCGATGAAGAAATAGTCAAAAGATAGTACACGTCGGGATCTGAACCAGATGGAGATAGAGTAATAGGTCCAGTAACTTTTGTTCCGTTAATAAAGTTCAGAGTCCAATTTAAGGATCCACCAACAGATGGATTTGATGTGCTGAGGTTATTGCCGGATTCGTCTCTCCAATATATTTTAAGATAAACATTTGTTCCCCAAGTTGAATTTAAAGTGGTTGCATTGGCAATTATGTAAGTGTATATTTGGCTAGGTCCGAGGGTGACTGTGAAATTGATGGAAGTCTCACTGTCAATAAATTGATTATAAAGTGGATCTTCTAATGATGAATTATCATCGTAAAAAGCTCTGATATCGTAGTTTTCGAAGACGCTTGATCTATTTATGTGAAACTCAGCCACGCCAGTCAAGTTCACATGAATGGTGTCAACCAGTTGACCCGTGGAATTTTTATACAGGTTAACATAGGCGTTTTGTATCGGATTATAGTCTGGTGCTCCGTACTGGGTTCGACATAATAGAGTTGTAATGTCATCGAATATCAGGTTAATAGTTGTATGGGAACTAATCGTGCTACTTGTGGAATTCTTATATGTTTCATAAATTGTCGTACCGTTCCAAGTCGCATTAAAGTTGTAGGTTCCCGGCTCCAAGTAGAATGTTGCCCAACCAGTAGAATTAGTAATTTTACTATCAACATAGGTAGTGCCGCTGTATACAGTAACATTTGCATTCGCTAGGTCATTAGTGTCATGATCATATACATGAACATTAACCGTGTAGTGTATGTATTCCTCACCAGTAACGTTAATTATGAGCGGAGCTTGTTCTCTTTCAATAGCGCTTACTCCGTCAGCAAAATTTTTGAACTGATCTAGACCTGCCGTTACGTCCCAGATATAAAATGCGTATTTCTCAGTAATCTGGTCCCCGCTTTTTAGTTTGAGATTTGTCCACTGTCTCTGCCATTGTTCCGGATTATAGCTAGTACCGTATAATACATAGCTCCAGCTGTCTGGACCCCGACTCACTGCAGGAATCATCAGGTCGACGATGCCTGCGGCTCTGCCACTACTGGAATCATACAAGGTAAACCAGTATGGTTTCCCTATATCCTCAGTGCTAGTGAAGGGGTCTATGCTGTGATTTCCTGAACCGTCCTTGTATTGAACCTTACTTAGCTGTGCCTGTGAAGTAGTAAACTTCCAACTGTTTCCTATATACTGTCCAACATACTTTAGAAATCCGCCGTAGGTGAAATCGTAGGTGATTGTAGTTTTGGTTTCGGTAGTCCAGCCCCATTTGTAGAACCTATAGGTGACATTAGCGTAACCGGCGTTGCTTGTTGGAGCTCCCCATCCGCCTCCAATTAGATTGGTGTGGGTGGAGTACATGATGAATAATGGACCCTGTTCTAATAATGTGGTGTTTACAGCGGAGTGGTCTGAACTATCGTATTCCCAAAATTTGTACCCTAACGCGTAAATATCGTACTCGGGACTCCAATGGAATTCGTCACTATACGACCATTGAGTATTTCCGCTCACGTTATTGTAACAAATGTATATTTTGCCTCCGTTATAGTCCTCGTCAACTTCTGCTTGATAATATTGTCCATTGATGGTCCAATCTCCAGAAGTACCACTAACACTCACCTCTGCTGTAAAGCTAGGTGCAGAGCCAGAATCATCATCGTAATAGACATAGTAATAAGACAAGTCATTAGCAGACACATTAGCGTAGAAGGTTATAGTAAAGCTATCGTAATAGTCCCCGGTGCTAGTATCATTCCAGATTTGATACGGGATTCCGGAAGATGTGCCGGGCTCCCAACTACGACTAGTGCTGTTCCAGTACTGAACTCTCACGGTGTCATGATGACATGTCCCAGTGGAAAAGGTCATGAAAACGTCTTCTGGATCATTTATAACGGCCAAGGGGCTACGGGTGTTATTGAAAATAAGTTCCTGCCGGTATTCATAGCCAACATCCCACCAAGGGGGATAATACTCACTTGTGGGGTCGGCTTTAGCTCCTATTACTGGTAAGTAACTGGAAGACCCTGGTATTGCAGGCATGAAAGAGGTTAGCGGAATCGCTGTTACTATGAGAAAGAATGAGACTATGAATAGACTTGCTATTATAATTGCCTTTTTTCTTCTATCCAATGGAGTTTCCTCCATTATATTTAGAAATATATTGAACTATGTTAGTTGCTTTCTGCTTTCCCTAATTTATTGTTGAGAACTTC
>DXJA01000280.1 GCA_019056875.1 Candidatus Jordarchaeum madagascarense | reverse complement strand
TTATACTAAAGATAGTGTATCACTATTATTCAAACACTAGTGTTTTTAAAAAAAATGTTTAGGAGGAGAAAGAATGGCACCAAGAAAATATCACCTAGGCGTAGGCGTTATTGTCTATATTGCGTTCTCAGTCTTATTCTACTACTGGTTTTTAGGCAACCCCATTTATCTGCCAGCAAAAATATTTGGCATAGCAGGTAATTACGTCATTCCTATTAATCGTACACTATCCTCCGCTGATATACTCTATCTGGCTGTATCTTTCTTACTTGTCTTAACCGGTGCTGAAGTAGCGGACTACGACAAAGCAATAATGTGGATGCAGCATAGAGACTGGTTCACACACTCTAGTATACTACCTACGATTTTTGCTGCGATTGTAATGATATTTACCATGTTTAATGTGGGTGACCCTTTACAATCACTATTTTATAATCCGGGAGTTAGTGGTATTCTATCACTCATAATGGTTCCATTTGTACTGGGGGCTGCTTCGCATTTATTATTAGATTGGTTCCCCCCAATCGACGTGAAGGAACTTACCAGTGTGAAAGGATCTCTAGAGGCTGGGCATCAGGCGGCTGATTTCTTTATCAGTGGCATGACGGGAAAGGAACTTATTAGGAGACTACAAGGGATGGCACTGGTTCATTTCTGGTGGGAAGTAGCAGTACCAAAAGAACAAAAGAAAAGCAGAAGCAAAGTGCAAAAATACGAGATGAGAAAAACCCTTGACTCAGAAAAATCACGACTATATTACACGGTTAACGCCCTGATACTACTATTAGTTGCAGCATTACTAATGCTTCAATATATCCTAATCGAATTTAGTACTGCATCGCAACAACTAATGATGCTTCTACTGCTTTAAGTTAAGAATAATAACAAAGACCAGTTACATCCTTATTTCTTTTTTTAATATCGCAAAAGATAATCCATTTCAAAGAAGACTCAAAAAATAAAAAAAGCTAAACCTTTTTTGAGGCTATCATCTTTACCTAATTCAAAAAAGGAGGAGAGGTTGTATTTTAAACCTTTGATCCGCAACTTGGGCAAAAGCGGCTTCCCGAAGGAACCTGAGTTTTGCACTTTGGACAGGTTTTCCCTGCTCCTAGTTGGACGCCGCAATTATTGCAGAAACGTGCATTTGCAGGGATTTGTGCTCCACACTTCGGACAAGTACTCGTCGCCACCTGGGGGCCAGTTGGTTGCTGAAGCATCTGAGGTATTATTACCATTCCTGTGCCTGCAGCTGCTGCGCCGCCTCCTTTTCCCAGAGATTCGGCGGCGGATTTGGTGGTTTCTAGGGTGGCTAGGCGTTCAGCGCCAACCTGGCCTGTTTGTAGCCAGAATAGTCTTTCTCTGTATTCTTCGGTGGTGTCCATTCCTTCAAATTTGAGGTCCACGAGGTCAATTCCGATTCTTCCAAACTGTGCTAAGATTTTGGTTTTTGCCTTCATGCTGCTTTCGTCGAGTTGGGTGAAGGCTTCTCTCATTGTAAAACTCGCTAAAATGTCTATTAGTCTTTCTACTATGAAACCTCGAATAAACTCACTAACCGCGTCTGTCGTGTATGCCTTAGAGTTTCCTACAACCTCAACCACGAATATTTTTGGTTCCTCCACTTTGAACCAGTAAGAGCCGTGAAACATTAGCGGTGCAAGTTCTTGGGTTTGTCCTCTTCCACCAAATTTTCCCTGAAACTGCGATGTAGAAACATATATCACGTCAGATGTAAACTCCGATTTCTTGAGTCCTCTTAATTTGCTATACAATTTTGAAAGGAGGGGTAGGTTCTGGGTGCTTAGGACGTGTCTTCCTGGGCCAAAAACGTCATAGGCTTTTCCGTCTCTGAAGAATACTGCTATTTGGTTTTCGGCTACGATTAGGGTTGCTCCCCATGTTAGTCTGTTGTCCGGATATCGCCAAACAATATCTTGCGGGCCGGCTCCACTCCATTCTATCAATTCTGGCAAAAATATTCACCTCTACTACTTTTATTAGAATTTGAGCATATAGCTCCTTCTGTCTCCAAACTTTTTGTCAATATCGTCAAGTGTTCTTCTAAGCGAAAAGACTCGTTGGTAGGAATTGTCAAAATTCCCGGATTCGAGTTCCTCTTTAAGTTCTTTTGTTTCACTTTGAAAAGTTTCAACATCCTCTAGAATTGTTGCATCAAACTCGTACATTCTGTCAAGTTCCGGTTCTCTAATCTTTGTTGAATCAAAAAACCCGCTATAACCATAATCCGCATGATTTATTCTCTCTGCGACCCTGTCTATGAGCGCCATTACTCTGTCCATCTGTTCCCAAGTATTCTCAACATTGTAATCCACAAGCATCTCCTGCACCAGATTCAAGTCACCCTTGGAATCCCTCAGCTGCTTATAAATATAAGTCCGTAAAGCCTTATCGACTTCCCTGCGTATCTCCTTCGCCTTGTATCCGTGTTGGCCGAGCAGAACAAAACCTTACCGCTCAGTAGCCAGGGATCCAGTAGGCGATCTTCTCCATGAGATTTCTGGTAGACTGCTTTTTCACTTCTCCTCGAATCTTCTCCGCTGTCGTTTTTTCTTTATCCTTTTTACCAAACATACTCTAAACAACCCCGCTAGCGTTGTTGCTTAGATATTATTCAATCACCAGATACTTAAAAAGATTTCATTCAAAGCAATGAAATTAACATAAATATAAAAAAATAAAAGAAGGAACAAAAATTATTAGGGTTAGGGAGGTCAAATAAAATGTTTCTAAAAGACGGATTAGAACCACAGGAAGCATACAAACGAATACTTATAATACTACTTCTTATCTGGTTACCTTGGGCCACCATCTTTTTTTCCTTATGTTTGGATGGGCCTCTCCCCGATTTTTAGAATACCTCTGGGAATGCTGCCAGTCTTTTTTAATACACCTCTAGGATATCCAAACACTATTGGACTATACTGGTATCTTGAACTCAACGCCTTCACCGTGAGAATCACACACCTCTCTAACCGAATTATACTACTCAAAATAAACACCACAACCGAAACAACACTATTCACGCTAATTTTTACCCTAGGGCTCCCATTAGTGATGATGGACCCGTATATCTTTATCCTTTTAAGACTCTCAAAAGAGGCCGACTTTGGAAACCTACTATTCACCCTCAGACCTTGGAAACTACCACCGTTAGACTGCTACAAAACCTATGGAGAGGCTAAAAACAGAATAAAAGACCTGTTCAAAAACGGGACCAAAAAAGAGAAACTCGCTGTCTACACTCTGACAATAGGCTACCTCTTGATGTACCTAAGCATAATACTATACACTTTAAGTCTGGCAGATATCCTAGTATTCAATTTGCTCAACATATTATTTGTTATATTGCCAATACTACTGTTAATTCTGGTGATCCAAAGATTCGCATGGAAAACAATCACGTGAAAAACAAACAAAAACACAATACATGGCCAAAATAAAAATCAATATCCACAGACGGATAGGAAAAACAACTCCTAGAATTCTAGGAAAAATAGAGCCAAAAAATAAAAAAAGGGAAAAGATTACACTGGCTTAAAGTACTCAATGTCCAAAATGTTCCCTTCAGGATCAGCCTTGAAAACAGCCTCAACCCGCATGCCAATCTTCAGCTTACTCGGATCGCCTTCTTTTATAACGTGCACAAAACCAGTATTTGAACCTTCCAATTCAATTATCCTATAAGCATAGGGGGGTTTCAATGGCATAACCGGAGTC